>JAZRHG010000089.1:0-5100 GCA_045644625.1 Faecousia sp. | reverse complement strand
CTGAGGGGTGCTATGCAGTTTTTGCAGAGCAGCTTGCCGTCAAGACAAGTAAAATTTCGAAGGGAATACCCGTTGGTATTTTCAAGACATTTTGCGCAGTATTGGCGGCAAGAAGCCTGCAAAAACCTAACGGGGGTTCATCCTCCCTCTGCTTATGGTTTTGCTGCCATAATTTTTGGATTGTTCCAGGGAAGCTGGCTTTCCGGCAAGCTTTCTGTGGGGGTTGCTGGATACAGACTCTTGTCCCGGTTAAAACATTTGTTGCAGGATGCGGAGAATGCATCTAACTTGGCATCGGTGACCAGACACAGGTAGCGGGACCACACATTGTCATAGTGGTAGTAGGTCTTGCCGCCGTCAATGCTGACCAAGAGCCAATAGTGGTTGGAATCCTCGGGGAAGTTTTTCACCTTTTTTACATCAATGGTGGGGATATTCAGCCGCTCTAACATTAGCTTCTGAATGGCGAAGAACCAGAAGCAGTCGCCCTTCTTCACATCCAAAAATTCATAGGCGGTCTGCAGATAGTCCGTGCGGTCGGGGGCAGTGCCGTAAATCAGGTGGTCACCACGGTGGGTCCACACGTAAACCGCCTCCACCTTTTCCCGGTCGGTCATATCCTCGGTAATAAACTGATCCAAAATTGCATCCACGCGGGCATAAATCACTTCCGGCTCCACATAGTTATCCGGCTTTTCCTGCACCGTCAGCTTCACTGTCAATGTGGTTTTGTTGTCTGCGTGGTCGGTGGCAGTGTAGGTCACATTGTAAGTGCCAGTGGCAGATAAGTCTACCTTGGAGCTGTCAATGTCCAGGGTGGGGTTTTCGTCTAAATTGTCGGTGACGGTGACGCCGGATTTGTAGGAAACCGCATCGCCCAAATACACCGTTTGGTCATGCACGCCGGAAATCACCGGAGCTTCCTTGTCGGCAATGATGGTCACATTGCACTGCACTTGGGTGGTGTTGCCGCCGGCATCGGTCAAGGTGACCGTAACCTGCTGGGCGGTGCTGACATTTACATCCAGCTCCGGAGATACGGTGACTTTGACCTCCGTGGCATCCTGCAAGCCCTCCACCAGGTCCTCCGCTTTCAGGTTCTCCGGATTGTATAGGGTCACATCCTTGCCCTGGGCAACCGGGGCTACGGTGTCCACCACGCGCAGGAAAGAGGAAAAGTGCTTGCCCCCTACCCGAATTTGCACAGGGTGGTCGCCAAGTGCTGCCATAGAAACGGCGCCCATATCGGTGATGAACTCTGCCTGTTTCCGTTCGGCAGCCTCATTGTCGGGCAAAAAGTCCTTTGCCTCCACTGTGCTGCCGGCTTCCACCGTCAGCACATCGTAGTATTCCACTTCCAAGCTATCTACCAACATCGGCACGCCGATGATGATGGCAAGTGCCAAAATCAGCACCACAGTAATACAGCCGATATTGCCGGGATTTTTTCTGCGTCTTGTAGCCATAACCGCTCCTATCCACCGCTTTTACGCAGTGACGTAATCTCATAAAATCTCAACATAAATTATACCTCTTTCACTTTAGAAAATCAAGTGCGGGTTTTCTTTTGCATATTTTTTACCGCCTTGGCAAACAATACCTGCGAACACCAAATTTAGGAGGTAAAAAAATGATGTTCCGTAAGCGTTTTCTCTCACTGATTTTGGCAATTATCTGCCTGTTTTCTCTGGGTTGCGTGGCCTATGCCGCCCAGGTGGATTGCGACGCCACCTACTGCTTTACTTCCGCTGATTTTATGCAGGAGGAAGAAGAAGTGGCAGGCATTTGTATCACCCAACTTCCCGACACTGCTACCGGCACAGTAATGCTGGGCAACCGTGTGATTTGCCAAGGGGATATCCTCACCGCGCAGCAGCTGGAAAATATGACCTTTGCCCCTCTGCGCACCGAGCAAAATCAGGATGCGGTGGTCACCTATCTTCCCATCTATGATGACCGTGTGGAAAAAAGCGCCACAATGACCATTGCCATTCGCGGTAAGCAGGACAAAGCCCCCGTTGCCGAGGATTTTGCCCTGGAGACCTATAAAAATCTGCCCAATCAGGGCAAACTGAGAGTCACAGACCCGGAAGGAGAAACCCTCACTTACACTGTGGTACGGCAGCCCAAGCGCGGTGAGGTGGTGCTGACCGAAGACGGTGGTTTCACCTACACCCCCAAGAAGAACAAAGTGGGTGTAGACTCTTTCACTTATTCCGCCACTGACCCTGCCGGCAATGTCTCCCGTGAGGCCACGGTTACCATTCAGATTATGAAGCCCACCGATGCCACCCAGTACACCGACACTGCCGGTGCGCCTTACCAGTTTGCCGCAGAATGGATGAAAAACACCGGTCTGTTTGTGGGCGAAAAGTTAGGTGGCAAGGACTGTTTCCAGCCGGAAAAAGAGGTCAGCCGCGGGCAGTTTTTAGCAATGCTGGTCGATGTGCTGGACATTCCTATGGAAGATGTGTCCTTTGATTCGCTGCCGGAGGATACCCCCAACTGGCTCAAGCCCTATTTGGCAGCGGCAATGCGGGCAGGTATCACCGCGAATTTGCCGGATAACAAGTCCGCCTCCTTTGAGGCAGATGCCACCATTTTGGAAGGTGAAGTTGCGGTGATGGTGCAAAACGCCCTGGATTTACCGGTTTTGGTCAGCGCCGATGGCGAGGAAGACAGCGAAACACCGGTTTGGGCGCAGCCCGCCATTACCGCAATGGCAGACAGCGGCATTGCCCTGACCGCTTTGGAGCCTATGACCCGTGGTCAGGCGGCAACGGTTTTGTATCAGATTTCCAAAATTGCGCCGGAAGCCCCCGGTATGGCAGTTATCCGTATGCAACAGTAAAATTCAAGAGGCTGACCGGTTGGTCAGCCTCTTTCTTTCAGCGGATTAAATATTTCTTGAGAGGGGTTTTCTGAAGCAGCGCAAACAGCACCACCAGGATGACGGCATCCGGCAGCATATAGGCACCGTTATAGAGGGCAGAATAGAACCAGGGTGTGGTCATCGTCATGCCAAAGAACTGCTCCGGCATATATTCTGCCCAAATGGTTGCGCCCACCACATAATGCACCAGGAAACGGGCAGTGCAGGAAACGACGGTTGCCAAATAAAATTTTCCCTTAAACAGGCCCGCAATGCCCAAAACTGCATAGGCAATGAGAAAATCGCCTAAAATACTCTCCCAGCCAATGGCAATGCCGCCCTCGAACAGGGTCTGCAAAATGGCGTGGGCGCAGCTGACCAGCATACCCGGTCCAAAACCCCAGCGGACACAGTACAGAACAACGGGGAACATTGCCAGATCAATACTACCGCCCCAGGGCAGCTTGTAAAGGGGCAGAAAGCTGAGAATTTCTGCCAGTGCAATCATAATTGCACCTTCACACAAGGTGATGAGCCGATGATGCCAGTTGACTACGCGTTTTGTTTTTTCTTCCATAAAGATTCTCCTTTCAGGGGATAGACCCCCAACAAAAAATGTATCGCATTGCAAGCCTGTCTTGGTGCAATGCGATACAAAAAGAGTATCTCATATATGCATCTTTCCCTACGACAGTACTGACTGTATCAGGTTCACGGGTCAGGACTACAAAGCCCTATCTCAGCCGGTGCACCGGTTCCCCGAAGATAGATTTGTTCTGCGATTAGCTTTATTATACTATTCTTTGCGCAATTGTCAAGCCATTTGCAGAGTTAATTCGTGACCGCCCAAAATGTGAAAATGCAGGTGGCCCACCGTCTGACCGGCATCGGGACCGCAGTTGGAAACCACGCGGTAGCCGTTCACAAGACCCTCTTTTTCGGCCACCTTTGCAATCACCGCAAAAATGTGGGCAACCACCTGGGCGTTTTCCTCATTGAGTTCCGCCACCGAGCCGATATGGGTTTTGGGAATTACCAAAATGTGGGTAGGCGCTTGGGGCGCAATGTCCCGAAACGCCAAGACCTGCTCGTCTTCATAGACCTTGGTAGAGGGAATTTCTCCCCGGATAATTTTGCAAAACAGACAATTTTCCATAGTTTATCTCCTTATCCAAAAACACTAATCACGCCAGTGCTTCCCACAGCCATAATGATACCGGCCATAATCACACCTAAGCTGACAGAAAGTACTGTGGACTTAAACCCCATATTCAGGAAGCTTGCACCCAACGCGCCGGTCCAGGCGCCGGTGCCCGGCAAAGGAATGCCTACAAACAGCATCAGAGCAACGAACAGTCCGCCACGGCCGGCAGCTTTTACCATTTTCTGACCGGCTCTCTCCCCTTTTTCCAAACAAAAAGTAAAGAATTTGCCGATGTATTTCTTATCCTTTCCCCAAATGAGAACTTTTCGCGCAAAAAAGTAAATGACTGGCACCGGCAACATATTAGCCATAACACAGATTATGTAGGAAACCACCGGGTTCAAACCCATACCCAAAGCCACGGGAATTGCGCCACGCAGCTCAATCAGCGGCACCATAGAAATTAAGAAAACCAACAAATATTTCACCAATGTGCTCCTTTACAGGTATTTTCTTTATTTTAGCAAACAAACCGCAAAATAGCAAGCAAAAAAGGGACTGCAAGCAGTCCCTTTTTATTAACCTAACAAAAGCTTATCATTGGCTTCGTTGGAGCCGCTGGCCTGACTGAACAGGCTGAGCAGTTGCTCCACGGTAAGATTTTTCTTTTCTTCACCAGAAACGTCCACCACCACACGTCCGTCATACATCATCACCAGACGGTTGCCGTAGGCGATGGCATCACGCATATTGTGGGTAATCATCAAGGTGGTCAGGTTGCTGCGGGTAACGATTTTTTCCGTCACTTCCAGCACCTTTGCCGCGGTCTTGGGGTCAAGGGCGGCAGTATGCTCGTCCAACAGCAGTAGTTTCGGCTCTTGCAGGGTTGCCATCAGCAGGGTCAGCGCTTGCCGCTGACCGCCGGAGAGCAAGCCAACTTTCCCCGTCAGCCGTTCCTCCAGACCTAAGTCCAAAATCTTCAGCTGCTCCTTATACTGCTCACGCTCCTGACGGGTAATACCGGAGAGCAGGGTGCGCATCTTGCCACGGCGGGCAGCCAGCGCCAGATTTTCTTCAATCTGCA
>JAZRHG010000088.1:0-4990 GCA_045644625.1 Faecousia sp. | reverse complement strand
TTGCGCGCTATAACGAAAGTCAGGGCAACCATAAGCTTGCCACCTGGTTCTATAACAGCGCATATCTTCAAGCCCGCGATAATGATGCCGTTGCCATTGAGCTTGCAGAACAATACAAGTCTGTTGGCAACTACACAAAAGCAGAGTACACCCTGTACAACGCCATTCAGGATGGCGGCGGTGCCGACCTGTACATAGCGCTGTGCAAAACCTATGTGGAACAAGATAAGCTTTTGGATGCAGTGGCAATGCTCAACGGCATTACCAACGAGGAGGTAAAAGAAAAACTGGAAGCGATGCGTCCGGATGCCCCTACCGCAAAACCCGAACCCGGTTTTTATAACCAATACATTTCCGTATCGCTGGAGGCCTCCAAAGGCACACTTTATGCATCAAACACCGGAGAATATCCCTCTATAACATCCCCCGCTTATACCGAACCTATCGCGCTTACTGACGGAGAAAATACGATTTACGCAGTTTCCGTTGCGGATAACGGCTTGGTAAGTCCCGTTTCGATTTTTGGATATACCGTTGGCGGTGTGATTACAAAGATGGAATTTGCGGACAAGGTTATGGAAGCAGAGATTCGTAAGCAGCTGAATGTTGCAGATGATGTAGTCCTGTACACCAATGACCTGTGGACAATTAAAAACTTCACCATCCCCGCAAAAGCAAAAGATTACAGCGATATTAAACATATGAGTTTCTTGGAGACCCTAACCGTGGAAGATGGAGTAAAGGATCAATTCTCCAACCTCTCCGCATTGGTAAATCTGGTTGAATTGTCTATTCAGTCCACGCCGGTTTCTCAGGAAGAACTGGCCACCATCGCTGCCCTTCCCAAGCTTAAAAAATTAACACTTCAAAGCTGCAGCATTACCGGCATTACACCCCTTCAAAAGGCCGTTGGTTTGGAATACCTGGATATTAACGGTAACGGTGCAATCCGAAATATTACTGCGCTAAGTTCCCTGACGAATCTGCAGGAGCTTAATCTTAAAAACAATGCTGTTGCAGACCTGACTGCACTGTCCTCACTGTCTAATCTGACAAAGCTTGATCTGTCGTCCAACAATGTTCAAACACTGGCACCGATTGGTAACCTAAACAGACTCACCTGGTTATCTGCCAGCACAAACGCAATCACCAATCTTGGTGATTTGAGCAAACTCACAGCATTAACATACCTGGATTTATCCGGCAACAAATTAACGGATGTCCACACACTATCGTCTTGTGCCGAATTAAAGGAGCTGAATATCTCCACAAACGAACTTACCTCCATTAGTAGGCTTAGTGGTCTTAAAAAGCTTGAGCATTTCGATTTTTCCTACAACCAGGTAACAAAGCTTCCGGAATTTTCCACAAGTTGTGAGTTAGTTACCATCACAGGCTCCAACAACAAAATCAGCACCCTTGAGCCCCTGTCCGGTCTGAAACATTTAAACATCGTGAATATGGACTACAACGCAGACATCTCCTCTGTAAAGTCCTTAGCCAAGTGTCCCGTTCTCATTGAAGTCAATATATATGGCACGAAGGTAAGCAACGTTTCCTCCCTGACAGAACAAAGCATTATTGTCAATTATAATCCTGTGAAATAAAAAATAGGCACCCTGAGGGTGCCTATTTTTCAGCTATTTAGCCGCCAAAACCGCCAAAGCCGGGGAAGAAACCGCCAAACCAGTCCTCAAATCCTCCAAAATTGGGAATCTGCTGCTGTTGTTCTGTAGGCTGAGTAGCTTCTTCCTGCTGTTGGGTCTGTGCGGGTTTTTCCGCAAAAGTAATATCCAATTCCAATTTGTTGCCACTACGATAAATATATACCTTTGCAGTTTGACCGGGTTCAAATTTACGCAACACGCGGGATAACTCAGCCACTGTTGTGACCTCATCCTCACCAACGCCAACAATAATATCCTTTTCCTGAATTCCCGCCAGCTCTGCTGCACTGCCAGCCTCAACAGAATCCACCAGCACTCCGGAAGGAAGTCCATAGGTATCCGCCACATCCCGGTCAATATCTTTTACGATTACGCCCAGGTACGCACTGCTAACATAACCCTTGTCAACAAGGTCGGTAATCATACCCTTCACATCATCAATCGGAATTGCAAAACCAATACCCTCAATCATTGCGCCAGAGCCACTGGTGCCGGTATACTTTGCTGTGGTAATTCCCACAACCTCGCCATTCATATTAAAGAGCGGTCCACCGGAGTTACCGGAGTTAATTGCAGCATCCGTCTGAAGCATATTTAGGTAAGTACCGTCGGTGTTTACGATGCGGTCCTTTGCGCTGATATAACCAACTGTCAGTGTTGATGTCAGCTCGCCCAACGGATTTCCAATCGCTGCAACCATATTGCCTACTACCAATTCATCACTGCTGCCAAGCTTCACATAAGGAAGGTCAGTACCATTAATTTTTAAAACAGCCAAATCGTTGGTTGCATCAAATCCAACGAGGGTTGCATCATACTTTTCAGAATTGGCGGTAATCACCGTCAACTTGGTTGCGCCCTGAACAACGTGATAATTGGAAACAACATAGCCGTCTTCCGAAATAATAAAGCCGGAGCCGGAAGAAGCCGTCTCAGAAACCTGACCGTAGAAATTGGTGCTTACGGCTTGATTGGAAATTGCGACAACCGCCTGAACATTCTTTGCATACACCAGTCCAAGGTCCTGATTCCCAGCGTTTTCACCGGTCCCAACACCACTTAGAATGGTGTTGATTTTTTCTTCTTGCAGCTTTAATTGCTGTTGGGTTTTCGTCTCTAATTCAGTGAACTTATTGCCCCAATAGCCGTTAACGCCCAGCGCTGTCACAAAACAACCTGCAACAAGCACCAACACCAGCAAAATCGCGATGAGACCTTTACGGGATTTTTTCGGTTTTTTCACAACAGTTTGGGTGTTTAGATTGGAATAAACACTTTCATAAGGAGAGTTTGCAAAGGGTGATACCGGCTTTTGCTCCTCATAGGAATTATATTCTTGTTCCATAGCTACCTCCACATTGGTTTTCTGTCAATATAACCTGAATATATTACAAAATTATGTACAGTTATCATATCACACATTCTAATTTCGTCAAGAGAAATCGCGGCAGTGAATACTGCCGCGATAAAAAATCTTACTTCTTCTTAAAAGACATACAGTCAGTGCACTGATCCTGGGTGGGGTTTGCTTCGTGGGTACCAACCATAATCCTATCCAACGAGCAGAAATTTGCATCACTGCAGTGGTGTGCGCACTGAGAAACAGTACACTCAATGCTCTTGTTTGCGTGACAATTCATTGTATTCTCCTCCTTTTTATTGTGATAGCTTTAGTATAAACAACTTTTTAAGAATTAACCGAAAACAGCTCTGTATTTTTATTACAAACATTGACAATCGACTGGATTTTCAGTATAATAATTCACGGAAAATGCGAGTTTTCCGGATTTATTACGAATACAGAAAATTCGTTCTTAAGAAGAAAGGAAAATTGCCATGATTTATAGTGCAGAAGTACAGCATATGTGCTCCGTGGCTAAGGGTGCCTATCACGGTCCCGCTCCCATTCCCGAAGAGGGCAAGTGGGTGCAAGTCAAGGAAATTAAGGATGTCAGCGGTTTTACCCACGGCATCGGCTGGTGCGCTCCTCAGCAGGGTTGCTGCAAGCTGACCCTGAACGTGAAGGAAGGCATCATTGAGGAAGCTCTGGTGGAGACTCTGGGTTGCTCCGGTATGACCCACTCCGCAGCTATGGCTTCCGAAATTCTCATCGGTAAGACTCTGTTGGAAGCCCTGAACACCGACTTAGTGTGTGACGCAATCAACACCGCTATGCGCGAACTGTTCCTGCAGATCGTTTACGGTCGCAGCCAGTCCGCATTCTCAGAGGACGGTTTGGCAGTCGGTGCTTCTCTGGAAGACCTGGGTAAGGGTCTGCGCAGCCAGGTTGGTACTATGTTCGCAACCAAGGCTAAGGGCCCGCGTTACTTGGAAATGGCCGAAGGCTATGTTACGCGTATCGCTTTGGACGAGAACGACCTGATCACCGGTTACGAGTTCATTAACCTGGGTAGAATGATGGACTTCATCAAGAAGGGCGACGATGCAAACGAGGCTTTGAAGAAGGCCAAGGGCAGCTACGGCCGCTTTGCTGATGCAGCCAAGTACATTGACCCCCGTCACGAATAAGAGGAGGATTACACTATGGCTTTGTTTGAAGGTTACGAAAGAAAAATCGACAAGATCAACGGTGTCCTCGCTCAGTATGGCTTGGAGTCTGTTGAAGCTTGCCGCGAAATGTGTGTTGCTAAGGGCTTCGACCCTTACGAAATCGTTAAGGCTATTCAGCCCATCGCTTTTGAGGACGTTGCCTGGGCATACTGCGTTGGTGCTGCTATCGCCTTGAAGAAGGGCGTTAAGGCTGCTGCTGAGGCTGCTGAGGCTATCGGCATCGGTCTGCAGGCATTCTGCATCCCCGGCTCTGTTGCTGAGGACCGCAAGGTTGGTATCGGCCACGGCAATCTGGGCGCAATGCTCCTGCGTGACGAGACCAAGTGCTTCGCATTCCTGGCAGGTCACGAATCCTTCGCGGCTGCCGAAGGCGCTATCGGCATTGCCCGTTCCGCTAACAAGGCTCGTAAGGAGCCCCTGCGTGTTATCCTGAACGGCTTGGGCAAGGATGCTGCTCAGATCATCTCCCGTATCAACGGCTTCCCCTATGTGAAGACCCAGTTCGACTACTACACTGGCGAATTGAAGATTGTTGAGCGTATTCCCTACTCCAACGGCGAACGTGCTGCCGTTAACTGCTACGGCTGTGACGACGTTCGTGAAGGCGTTGCTGTTATGCGTTACGAGGGTGTTGACGTTTCCATCACCGGCAACTCCACCAACCCCACCCGCTTCCAGCACCCCGTTGCCGGCACCTACAAGAAGGAATGCATGGAGACCGGTCGTAAGTACTTCTCCGTTGCTTCCGGCGG
>JAZRHG010000087.1:0-10390 GCA_045644625.1 Faecousia sp. | reverse complement strand
TGGTAGCCTGTGGTCAGCGGATGCTCCCAGACATGGCGCCAGGCAGAAAACCGCCGCAGCGCATGGGGGGCGATCTTCAGCGCCACAACACCGGCAAAGCCCAAAGAGGTACAAGCCAGCGCAATGGTGCCAACACTTCCGGAACGCAGAAACGCAATAATTAAAAAGGCACAAAAGAAGATTATAGCGGTGCCAAAGTCATTCATCAGCGCCAGACAGCCGCAGGTCGCCACAGAATACCCGATAAACAAGATCAGATTTCGCTTGTTCATGATCCGATCCATCGCAGAGGCGCCGGCATATACAAAGCACACCTTGCTCAGCTCCGATGGCTGAATAGATAGAGGCCCAAATACCAGCCAGTTTTTCGCGCCGTAGTATTCTGTGCCGAATACCATTGTAATCAACAAAAAGCCGATGCCGGCAATACTCGCCCAAAAGCGGAACTTTTTCGCCAGCTCCAAATTGCGCATAGAGGCACCCACGACCAAAAACAGCACAACACCCATCACAAGGGCAACGAGCTGCTTGAGGGTTTCTGACGGGTCTACTGTGGCAATGACTGCCATACCCATCGTGCTTAAAAAGAACGCAACGGTCTCCACCTCAAAGGAGGTCCTGCGAATGCAGACATTAAACAGCAGCAATGCCCACTGGCAAGCCATAATGCCGCCAAAGCCGATGAGAATTTCCTGGGCGTGGTCACCGCCGCCACCCAGCAGGAAACCCACTGCGCAAAGAATTTGAAACACCGTCAGCAAAAACAGGTTTGCAAAGCTGGAGAAAACAGAGGAGGCTTTTGTGCGCAGCTTGGCAAGATGCTGCTCCTGTCTGCGGGAAATAGGCTGCAGGGTCATATCCACGCCGCCGATGGTAATCACATCCTCCGGCTGCAATGCGCGGATTTTTGTCCGCTTTCCATTTACAAATACACCGTCTTTTGAATCCGCATCGGTGATGGTCCAGCTGCCGTCATCATAGCGGGTCAAAACCGCGTGGGAACGGGAAACTGTGGGAAAATCAATCACAATGTCACTGCGTTTGCTTCTGCCGATCACATTCTCCCAGTGGGTGACAGGCAATTTTCGGTCATCGGTCAAACATAGCCACGCCCAGATTTCCGGCTCCCGGCGGAATGTCATCAAGGGCTTGACGCAGCGAAACAGCAGCACAAGGGCCAAAACCGGCGCAACATATCTTAGGCACGCAGTAAACACATGGATATACACAGGCTCTGCGTTAAAAAGCACAGACACAAAATCCACCCCCTGTCACCTCCTTTTGTAAAATTTCGTATTTTTATTTTTCTAAGCTGCGCAGCAGCGCAATTTCCCGGGCATAACCGGGCAGTTCATTCGGGGTCTCCAAAATCATAGGCAGCGTTTTGAGATACGGGTGGTTTACCACCTTGGAAAACGCCTCCAAGCCTAAATCACCCTGACCAATTAGCTCATGACGGTCCTTGTGGCTGGCAAAGGAATTTTTGGAGTCGTTTAAGTGCAGGGCTTTCAGACGGTTAAGTCCCACCACCCGGTCAAATTCCGCCAGCACGCCGTCTAAATCGTTCACAATATCATAGCCGGCATCGTGGACGTGGCAGGTGTCCAGACATACGCCAATATCGTCACTGCCAACACCATCCATAATGGCTTTGAGTTCTTCGAATTTACCGCCGACTTCGCTACCCTTGCCTGCCATTGTTTCCAAAAGCACTGTGACAGGATAGCCCGGTGCCAAGGCTTTTTTCAGCGCGTCCACAATCTGACTGATACCGGTTTCCATTCCCTGTCCCACATGGCTGCCGGGGTGGAAATTATAGAAATTACCGGGCAACGCCGCCATACGACGCAAATCGTCACAAAGCACGCTGCAGGCAAAATCCCGGGCATCAGGTTGCGCGGTGCATAAGTTCATTGTATATGCGCCGTGGGCAACCAAGGCACCGAAATTTGCCGCCTGCAAAGCAGCCACCGCTTTTTCGCAGTCCACAGGGTCTTCCTTGCGGGCTTGACTGCCCCGGGGGTTGCGGGTGAAAAACGCAAAGGTGTTGGCGCCGATAGACTGCGCCGTTTTTACCATTTCCAAATTGCCGCCGGAGGCGGATAAATGACATCCTAAATAAAGCATTTCAAAGCCCTCCTGATTTGCTTTATTATAGCATAGTTTCCCAAAAATGCAAATTCCCATTTCCATTTGTGTCCAAAATATGGTATCATTAACACAAAGACTTTTGGAGGTGCTTGTTATGGCAAAATCCGACAACCAAAAACTGAAGATTTTCTATATTTTAGACTACTTGGAGCGCAACTCCCGGGAAGACCATCCCATCCGGGCCGGTGAGCTGATTGAAATGCTGGACAGGGACCATAACATTACCTGTGAGCGAAAAACGGTCTACTCCGATATTGCCGCTTTGCAGGAATACGGGGTGGATATTATCGCTTTGCCCGGCAAAAACGGTGGCTACTACATCGGCACCCGCAATTTTGAACTGCCGGAATTAAAGCTTCTGATTGATGCAGTGCAGTCCAGCCGCTACTTAACGGAGAAAAAGTCGAAGGAACTGATTGAAAAGCTGTGTCAGCAATGCAACGAACACGATGCCCGGCTGATGCGGCGGAATGTGCTGGTTGACCGGCGGGTCAAGAGTATGAACGAAACCATTTACTACTCCGTGGACACCATCCAGGACGCTATCACCCGCAACAAGCAGATTTCCTTCCGGTATTTCGACTGGGATTTGGGCGGTCAGCGCCGTTACAGAGAAAAAGAATACCTGGCAAGTCCCTACGGACTTTGCCAGGATCACGAAAACTGCTATTTGCTTGCTTTTTCTGAGCGTCACGGCATCACCTCCTACCGGCTGGACCGCATGACGGACATCCGCCTGTTGGGTGCATCCCGCATCCCCTGTCCGGAGCTTACCGGCAAGGAGCTGAGCAAGCACGCCAACCGGCTGTTTCAAATGTATTCCGGCGATACGGTGGATGTGAAAATGCGGTTTCACAGAAGCCTTATCAACGTGGTTGTTGACCGCTTCGGCAAGGAAACGATGCTCATCCCAGATGGTGAAGAACACTTTAATTTCACTGTGCCGGTTGCCGTTTCCCCTATGTTTTTAAGCTGGGTAATCGGCTTTGGCAGTAAGGCAAAAATCCTCTATCCCCAATCAGTTGTGGAGGCTTGCAAGGCGCTCTGTCAGGAGGCAATCAGCCAATACTAACCGAGGACAGGATAGACTGCCAGACGGATGCCAAATCTCCGGCAGTAGAAAAAGGCGCCATCACAGTTACGGCATAATGGTAGCTTCCGTCATCTATTACCACTGCCCTGGCAACCTGGTCCTCTGCCTCCCCTGCTGATGCCCAAACACATTCATACCGCTCCCCGTTTTGGGTTTTGGTTTCCATTACGGTCAGCTGCTCCTTGGAAAAACCGCTGATTTGGCGCAGGGTTTTGTCCACATCTCCGCCGGACAGTGTCTGCACCGCAACGGTGTAGCCGTTGCACAAATAAATTTTTTCCGATTGCCCGTTTTCCATTGTTTCCACAGAGGCATCTGCGGGCAGTTTGATTGTGATTTGCTGCATTTGCGCCATCGCCGGCGCATCGGCAACATCCGTCACTGTTTCCCAAACCGGATTTGCGCCGCAGCCGGTCAGCAGCACGGACAGCATCAACACACACCATATTTTTTTCAAATGTAATCCCTCCCGAAAGGAGCTTCCTATGAAGCCGCTTCTAATTTACCTGTTACTAATCAATGCAGCAGGCGCTCTGCTTATGCTTACAGATAAACGCAGAGCCAAAAATAATTTGTGGCGGATACCGGAACGGGTGCTTTTGCTGGTGGCGTTTTTGGGTGGAAGCTTGGGAAGTCTATTGGGAATGTATCTATTTCATCACAAAACCAGACATATGAAATTTCAAATTCTACTTCCGCTATTTTTCTTTATACAAACAGTCGTCGTTCTTTTGATGATAAAATTTGTGTAAAAACAGGCAGTTGCAAATGCAACTGCCTGTTCGTTATAGAAAAGATATATTTGCGCCTTGTAACAGTGAAAAATCCTGCAGGTCGGTTTCTGAAATCAGCACCGCACCGCGGCTTTCCAATTCCTTGCTTGTGGGGCTGCCATCTGCATAGCAAAACACGCCGCTCCAGCCAAACCGGAGATTTTTGCAAGTGCCGTCCCAAGTACCGCCCTTTTGTTCTCTGCATTGGGCAACGATGGTTTTTTCACCCAGTGCGTGAATGATGCGGTTGCGGGACAGCGCGCGATATGGGGCAAAGGGAATGTCAAAGCCGTCCTCTGCCAAATACAGCACATTTTCCTGTAAGGCGTGGTTTTGCAAGGAGTCACTGACCACACTGATTACCTGTCCGCCGTTTTCCAAACAAGCTTTTTCTGCTACAATGTCTGCCCCCTGGGCGTGACCGGACACCAACACATAGCCCTGTTTGGCGCATTGGGCTCCTACAGCTTGGGCAAATTTCCGGTTATCCTCGGAAAGAACGCGGCTGCCAACCAGTGCAATTTTCGTTTTTTCCAAAAACGATGCATCCCCTTTATACCATAGCGCCCCCGGTGCCTCCAAGGCAAGAGCTTTGCGCAAGCTTTGG
Source organism: Faecousia sp. (assembly GCA_045644625.1). Classification (GTDB taxonomy): domain Bacteria; phylum Bacillota; class Clostridia; order Oscillospirales; family Oscillospiraceae; genus Faecousia. The sequence goes on along the minus strand of JAZRHG010000087.1, from coordinate 5,766 downwards.
GGATATTGCGAGTTGGCGCGGGTTATGGGGTAACAGCCGCTGCATTTGCCTTGGTGCAGATACCAGTTTAACTGTTCTTCATCGGAAAGCAACTGTAAAATCTGTGCACTTTCCGCTGCGCTGCAGCCGATTGCCTGCAAATCCTGCAAGGTCAGTTTCCCATCGCGGGTTGGCTTTTCCATCAGCCGGACTTTCCTGGTCAGTTCCCGAAACCGGGAAACCGTCAGGGGCTTTCGGTTTGGGTCGCCGAGACAACTTGTCAGCAACAAAAAGCCCGCATCCCAAGCATTCATCGAAATCTCCTCTTGGGTGTAACCGGTGCTTTTACTTCCTCTTTTGTTAAGTTTCCGTCTGCATCCAGCACCATCGGCTGCACGGAATAATTGGAGTATTTGGCAATCTCATCCAACTTTGCTTTTTCGGGGAAATTGCCGATAATCGACCAGGCAACGCCTTTGCGTTTGGCTCTGCCGGTTCTGCCAATTCTATGGACGTAATATTCATTTTCCGCAGGTACGTCAAAGTTGATGACGCAGTCCACATCGTCCACATCAATACCCCGGGAAGCCACATCTGTGGCAATGAGAATTGCCAGCTTGCCGTCACGGTACTGCTGCATAGTCTTTTCCCGCTGACTTTGGCGAATATCGCCGTGGATACACTGGCAGTCTGCACCGGCGCGCTGGAAATCGTCACACAGGCGCTGGCACATATGCTTGGTGTTGCAGAAAATCATCACTCGCTCATACCCCTGAGTTTTAATCAGCCGCAGGGCTGTTTCCGCCTTTTCCAAAGGTGTCACCGTCAGACTGTACTGGTCAATGTCCGGTCGGTCCTCCTGTTTGGGCTCAATGGTAATCTCCACCTCGTCCCGCTGGTACATCCAGGAAACCGTCATAACCTCCTGGGAGATGGTGGCAGAAAACAGGCCTAAATTTTTGCGGTTTTTCACCTTTTCGATGGTACGGGTCACATCCTTGAAAAAGCCCATATCCAGCATTCTGTCCGCTTCGTCCAGCACCACAGTCTGGATTTTGTCCAGCCGGATATTTTTCCGGTTATAGTGGTCCATCAGTCTGCCGGGGGTCGCCACCACGATTTGGGGCTTCTTTTCCAACTGCCGTGCCTGCCCCACAATGCCTGCGCCGCCGTAAAGCACCGCCACACGGATATTGCGGTAGAAGGTCAGTAAAGAGCACAATTCGTCACCGATTTGAATTGCCAATTCCCGGGTGGGCGCCAAAATCAGCCCCTGCACCTCCGGTGTGTCTGCATCCACGTGCTCAATCATGGGAATACCGAATGCAAAGGTCTTGCCGGTGCCGGTGGGGGCTTTGGCAATCACATCTTTCCACTGGAGAAATTCCGGAATTGCCAGTTTTTGAATGGTGGTGGGGTATCCGTAGCCTTTTTTCTCCAAAGCCTTGAGCATTTCCTCGGATAAGCCCAAGTCCTGAAAACTTGTTATTTTCTCTTCCATATGTCTCGTCCTTTGTGTATCTATAATCTATTTTCTCTATTGTAGCAGTTTTTTATCTTTTTTGCAACACCTGACCCGTTTGGGAAAAAACAATACAAACAGTGGACAAATAAGAAAAAATATGCTATATTTTAAGTTGATATTTTATGTCCCGAGGAGGCTGCGTAAAAATGGGCAAGCTAATTGTGATTGAAGGCACAGACGGTTCCGGAAAATCCACCCAGTTCCGTCTGTTATCAGAGCATTTGCAGCAGGACAACATTGCATTTAAGCATCTGGTGTTCCCCCGCTACAACGAGGAAAGCTCTGCGCTGATCCGGATGTATTTAGGCGGACAGTTTGGCAGCAAGCCCTCCGATGTAAACGCCTATGCCGCCTCTGCTTTTTACGCCGTTGACCGGTTTGCCTCCTACAAAATGGACTGGGGCAAATGGTATGAAGATGGCGGGCTGGTACTCTCTGACCGGTACACCACCTCCAACGCGGTGCATCAGGCATCCAAGGAGGTTGGCGAAGACCGGCAGAAATATCTGAAATGGTTATACGAATTTGAATACGAAAAGTTGGGTCTGCCCCGTCCGGATTTGACCATTTATCTGGATGTTCCCACAGACTTTACTGAGAAAATGCTCCGCGGTCGGGAAGCTGCCACCAACACCAAGGCAGATATCCACGAACAGGATATGCAGTACCTTGCCACCTGCCGCAACTGTGGTAGAGAGGCCGCGCAGTTTTACGGCTGGAAAATTATTGAATGCGTAAAAGACGGCGCTATGCGCACGATGGAAGATATTCACCGGGAGATTTATGCTGCCGTGCAGCAATGCTTGGAGGGCTGATTATGGTTTATATGCTTTTAGGTACCGGCTTTGAGGAAACCGAAGCCATTGCACCGCTGGATTTACTGCGCCGTGCCGGCGTGGAGGTTTTGACTGTGGGTGTCAATGGTAAAACGGTTTACGGCGGTCATAATATCGGTGTGGAAGCAGATATTTTGCTGGGAGAAATGGATTTGACCGATTTGGAAATGATTATTCTGCCCGGCGGTTTGGGAGGCGTTGCCTCGGTACGGGCAAGCAAAGAAGCAATGGATGCCCTGGCATTTGCCTGGGAAAACGGAAAGTTTGTTGCCGCTATTTGCGCCGGTCCTACGGTGCTGGCAGATTTGGGCATCACCGCAGGCAAAAATGCCACCTGCTACCCCGGCTGTGAAGGCAATATGGGCGGTGCGCAGGTGCATAGTGATGTGCCTTGTGTGCAGGACGGCAAGCTGATTACCGGCGCATCTGCCGGCTGCGCAATTCCTTTTGGTTTGCAGCTGATTTCCGCACTCAAGGGTGAAGAAGCCGCTCAGACCATTGCCCGGCAAATTGTCATCCGCTAACGGGAGGTTCGTATATGGAAAATAATAATAACAACAAAAAAGACCCCAATGCCCTGGTTCAGGGCTGGCTGGATGAGATTTTAAGTAAGCTGGACATTCCGGATTTCGATTCCCTGGGCGCAGATGAGCAGGCGGCAAGCTCTGCAGGTCTGACCCATCCGGAGGATATGGAGCTGGAAAAAATCGTACAGGAGACTTTGTCGGAAAGCTGGGGCGAGGAAGCGCCGCAACCTGCTGAGACGGAAAATGCCCAAGTTTCCGTCCCCCCTGTGCAGGAAGAAGCCTTCCCCAAGGAAGAAGATTTGGAGCTGCACTTGGAGGAAATCACCCAAACCCCGGAAGAAGTCCCGCAGGAGGATTTCCAGGACGTGGTGATTCGCAAGCTCCGTCCCAAAGCAAAAGAGGGTGCCGGACTTTGGGGCATCCCCCACCTGATTTCCACCATTATTTGGCTTTGCCTGATTGTAACCATTGGCATTTCTCTGGGGCGGACCGTCTGGGTATGTGCCGCAGACCTGCTGGCTTTAGGCAAATCCCCCATCAGCTCCTCTGTCACCCTGACCGAGGAAGACACACTGCCGGAAATTGCCCAAAAGCTGAAAGATGCCGGTATGATTAAATACCCCAACCTGTTTGAAGCTTTTGCCAATCTGACAAAAAAAGGTCAAAACACCTTGGTGGGCACCATCACCTTTGACGATAAAATGGTCTATGACTACAATGCTCTGGTGAACGCCCTGACCTATCGGGGCAGTTCGGTTGTTACGGTGGATGTGATGATTCCCGAGGGTTACAACTGCGCGCAGATTTTTGCCCTTTTGGAGCAGAAGCAAGTCTGCAGTGTTGAGGCTCTGGAAGAATATGCCGCCAGCGGCGAACTGGAAAAATATTGGTTCTTAGAGGGTTTGGAGCGGGGTCACAAGTACTGTCTGGAAGGTTTCCTGTTCCCCGACACCTATCAGTTTTATGTGGATGACAAGCCGGAACGCGTGTTGGATAAATTCCTGAACAACTTCCAACACCGCTTTACCGACCGGCTTTTGGATAAGTTTGTTGCGCTGAACAACAAAACGGGACTGAACCTGACGATCCGCCAACTGGTCACAATGGCTTCCATTGTAGAAAAGGAAAAGGCTACCGATTTGGAAGGCTACACCATTGCCTCCGTCTTCTACAACCGTTTGACGAACGCTGCTGAGTTCCCCTTCTTAAACAGTGACGCAACTCTTCTGTATGATGCAAACTTCTACAGCAAGGGTCAACTCAACACTTCGAAGGACAAGGAAAAAAGCCCCTACAACACCTACACCCAAAAGGGTCTGCCTGCCGGTCCTATTGCCAACCCCGGTCTTGCCAGCTTGGATGCGGCTTTGGATCCGGAGGATACCAAATATTACTACTTCGTTTATGATAAGAGTGCTGGCATTTCCCGGTTCTCCAAGACATTGGCAGAACACACTGCCTGGGCAAAGAAATTAGGTCTTGCGTAATGAAAAAAATTGAACTTCTCAGTCCTGCCGGTGATATGGAACGGCTGAAAATGGCTGTTCTGTACGGTGCCGATGCGGTGTATATGGCAGGCACGGACTTTGGTATGCGTTCCTTTGCGGGAAATTTCACCCCGGAGGAGCTGCCAAAGGCTGTGGAATTTGCCCATAGCCACGGGGTAAAGGTGAATGTCACCGTCAACACGATGCCCCGCAACGAAGAAATCGCACAACTGCCTGCCTATCTGGAACAATTAAATGATGCAAAGGTAGATGCCCTGATTGTGGCGGATATGGGCGCGTTCACCCTTGCCGGTAAATACGCCCCGGGTTGCGCCCGCCACATCTCCACCCAGCAATCCATTGCCAACTATGAATGCGCCAAGGCTTGGTACGAGTTAGGCGCAAGCCGTGTGGTGCTGGCAAGAGAGCTTTGCTTAGAGGAAATTGCCGAAATTCGGGCAAAAACCCCCAAGGAGCTGGAGCTGGAAACCTTCGGTCACGGTGCTATGTGCGTCAGCTACTCCGGCAGATGTTTGCTCAGTAACTATATGACCGGACGGGATTCCAACCGTGGCGCTTGCGCTCAGCCATGCCGGTATCAGTATGCCTTAGTGGAGGAAAAACGCCCCGGAGAGTACTTCCCTGTTTTTGAGGACGAAAAAGGCACATACATCTTAAATTCCCGGGATATGTGTATGATTGACCATATCGAGGATTTGCAAAATGCCGGCGTGGACTGCCTGAAAATTGAAGGCCGAGCCAAATCTGCCTACTATGCCGCCATCGTCACCGGCGCTTACCGCCATGTGATTGACGATGTGGCAGCCGGTCGCCCGGTTGACCCGGTTTGGCGGGACGAGGTGGAGCATATTTCCCACCGCTACTATTCCACAGGCTTTTATTACGGCTTCCCCGGTCAGTACACAGAGCATTCCCGGTACATTAGGCAGTGGCAGGTCTGTGCCATTGTGGAAAGCTGTGACGAAAATGGCGAAGCAGTGTGCAGTCTGAGGAATAAATTTAACAGAGATGACACCTTGGAAATGGTGGGTCCTGACACCAAGCCGTTTTCCTTGGTTGCCGAAACCATGTGGGATATGGAGGGTAACCCCCTGGCAGAACCCAAAACACCCCAAATGCAGTTTAAGCTGCAACTTCCCAAGCAAGTTCCCGCTTTCAGTATCCTAAGAAAAAGTGTAGATTTATCTGCAAAATAAAAAATCCGGTTCGTTTTCACGAACCGGATTTTCTTATGCTTCTTTGGGGATATTTTTCATTGTCAGGCCGATACGCTTGCGCTTTTCATCAACCTCTAGAACGGCCACCTTCACCACGTCACCCACCTGAACCACTTCGCTGGGGTGGCGAACCTTTCGGTTACTGACCTGAGAAATATGGACAAGACCATCCTA
>JAZRHG010000086.1:0-15997 GCA_045644625.1 Faecousia sp. | reverse complement strand
ACCGGCAGAATCCTTTACAGTTACCGTGGGTGTTTTTGCCTTTCCGTTGTAGACATAAGATGTTGTGTATAACTTTACGGAACACTTGGAAACCGAAATCGGCTTAATTTTAAAGGTCAGTACCTTAGTGCCGGAGTAGTTGCCCTTCATCTTCACAGTAACCTTGTATGTACCTGCGTTCTTCCTTCCGCTGGCATAAGTAACCGTGTAATCCGTACCCTTTTTGAGGGTCTTGCCGGCAGAATTTTTTACAGTCACTGTGGGAGTTTTTGCTTTGCCATTGTAGGTATAGCTGGTGGTAGAAAGTGCTACCTTGCAGGTAGACACCTCCGCAGGAAGAATCTTAAAGCTCAATGTCTTGGTGAAAGAGTAGTTGCCCTTGCCTTTAACTGTCACCGTATAGGTTCCGACATTCTTTCTGCCGCTTGCATAGCTTACCGTGTAATCTGCATCCTTAACCAAAGTCTTACCTGTGGTGTCCTTTACAATCACCGTAGGGTTCTTTACCTCGCCGTTATAAACATAAGAAGTTGCATTCAGCTTAATCGACTTTGCGTATCTAATCGTTGTGCTGCCTGCCACCTTACCGCAGACGTTGCATTTTTTAACCGCACTGCCATCCTTGCTTTTGGTTGCCTTTGTAATAGTTGTTTTGTAGGTGTGGGTAATACTTCTGCTTGCGCCGCATACATTGCAGGTTGTGTCGCAAGCATTGTCATACTTATGGGCGGCAGGCGTGCGCTCTTCTCCACAGGTATTACAGGTTGCATCGCAGGTAGCGGTATAGCTGTGACCCAACGCCGGATATATTGCGAGATTATCTGATTTTAGTTTGCAGCGCGCACATTGAGTGTATTGGGAATATCCTGTTTGTGTGCAGGTTGCAGCCTTTGCTGGAATTTCCACCGGCTTATGCCCCAATGCCTTGGTGGTTGTATCCTTCCGAAAAGCATCGCACCGGGTACAATGCACACCGGTATAACCAGCCTTGTCACAGGTGGGTGCCTTTTCAACAGCTTTTCCGGTAAAATCGTGTCCCAGAGCAGGTGTGTCTTCACTGTATTTTTTCGTGCATACACAGGTGTACTCGGCATATCCCGGTGTTGTGCATGCGGCATTTATGATTAGCGGCTGTTTAGCGGAATAATCGTGGATATGGTTATAGTGGATCATAGCATTTGTAAGATCGTCATTATCGAAGCCGATAGAAATACCATACCACTGTGAGCGAGAGCCGGAATAGTACACATCTGCCAGGCTGTCGCAGTCAAAGAATGCATCACTGCCAATAGTGGTGATGCTGTCCGGGAGGGCAACTACAGTCAGGCTGTCGCAATAAGAGAACATATACCTGCTGACAACGGTAATGCTGTTTCCAAAAACAACGCTGATCAGATTGCTGCAATCATAGAATGCCCGCTCGGAAATAGATGTGACGCTCTCCGCAATGGCATAGTGTCCTGAAATTGCACTGGGAGCTTGAATCAAGGTTGTTTTATTCTTGTTGTGCAAAACGCCCCTTTCATCACTACTATATTGGGAATTATCCAGACTCACCCAAATGCCGGTCAGACTGGCGCAATCGTAGAACGCAGAATACCCAATGAAAGCAACACTGTCCGGGATGGTAATGCTTGTCAGGCTACCGCAGCCACTGAATGCATAATCGCCAATGGCAGTGACACTATCCGGGATGGTGATGCTTGTCAGGCTACCGCAGCCACTGAATGCAAAATTGTTAATGGCGGTGACACTATTTCCCACAGCAACACTGGTCAGATTGTCGCAGCCATAGAACGCATGACCACCAATATTGGTGACGCCATTTCCGATGGTTACGTTTTTTAGGCTATTGCAGTCATAGAACGCTCGACTACCAATAGTGGTAACGCTATCCGGGATGGTGATGCTTGTCAGGCTACCGCAGCCACTGAATGCAGAATTGCCAATGGTTGTGACACTGTTTCCCACAGCAACACTGGTCAGATTGTCGCAGCTATAGAACGCAGAAGTACCAATATTGGTGACGCCATTTCCGATGGTTACGTTTTTTAGGCTATTGCAGTCATAGAACGCTTGACTACCAATAGTGGTAACGCTATCCGGAATGGTGATGCCGGTCAGGTTGTCGCAGTTGTAGAACGCGTCCCCACCAATGGTAGTGACGCTATTGGGGATGGTGATGCCGGTCAGGCTGGCACAATCACGGAATGCACTTTCGCCAATAGTGACAACACTGTTTCCCATTGTAACATCTTTAAGATTACGGGAGTAATAGAAGGCAGAATTGCCAATAGTGATGATGCTGTCCGGGATAGTAACGGCGGTCAAACTGTCGCAAGCATTAAACACTCCCGCTTCAATAGCAGTGACACTGTCCGGAATGGTCACGCCGGTTAGGTCGGCGCATCCAGAGAATGCATACTGGTAAATATTATCAACACTTTCCGGGATGATATAGCTTCCGCAGATTGCACCGGGGGCACGAAATAAGGTTGTCTTATCTTTATTGAATAATACGCCCCTACCGTCACTACTGTAATTTGGATTATTCTCATCGACCCAAATACCGGTCAGATCGAAACAGCAAGAGAACGCAGAGTCCCCAATAAGAGTGACTCTGTCAGGAATGGTGATACTGGTGAGTTTTTCGCACCTATTGAACGCATAATCACCAATGGCAGTGACACTATCCGGGATAGTAATGCTTGTCATCCAGTTACAGTTATCGAACGCATAACTACCAATGGTGGTGACGCTATTAGGGATAGAGATTTTGGTCAGGCTGACGCAGGCATGGAACGCCCAGTTGCCAATGGTGGTAACGCCATCTTGAATGACAACAGATTGGATTGCAGTGTAATTTGAATACCACGGTGCATATTCCCCGCGAACATAATCATCCATAGCGCCTGTTCCGGAGATAGTTAAGGTCCCGCTTGACAAAGACCATGTGACATTTGCGCCACAGCTGCCGGAGGCAGCGGCGTTTGCCCGCGTAGGCAATGTCAGCAGGCAGGTCAGGACAAGCATTGCTACAAGAAAGCAATCAAACAGTAATTTTCTGAATTTCATCGTATGTCCTCCTCGAAAGCAAAATATACAACTAACAATACAGGTACGTAAAGACGCAAATTCCCCTCGCAATTAAGCAGATTTGGAATATTTTCTTGATTTTATTTTACATCTCAAGCGGTCATTTGTCAATAAGACAAGGCAGACCCAGGGATGGAGAATGGATGTGTAGCGGGTGCCACAATTTTGAAAGCCAGGGTCTTAGTTCCGGTGTAATTGCCCTTCACCTTGACGGTGCTTTGTTTTTTCTGCCCTTGCCAGAATGTCGGAAATGTGATATACTAAGCAAAACGCAAGCAAGGAGCGGGCTTATGAGCATTCACGAATCCGGTGAAATGTATTTGGAAACCATTCACGTACTGCAAAAGAAAAACGGCTTTGTCCGCTCTGTGGATGTTGCCGAGCATATGGGTTACTCCAAGCCCAGCATCAGCCGCGCAGTGGGTCTACTCAAAACAAACGGCTACATTACCGTGGACAAAAGCGGTTACATCACCCTGACGGAGGCGGGCCTGGATGTTGCCAACAAGATTTATGAGCGGCACACGGTGCTGAGTAGTTTTCTGACCGCCCTGGGCGTGGACAAGGAAACCGCCACGGAGGATGCCTGCCGGTTGGAGCACGCAATTAGCGACCAGTCCTTCGAGGCCATCAAAAAGCATTTAGAAACTCTTCGAAAATAAAAAAGGGCGTACCGCCAATAGCGGTACGCTCCTTGTTTTTTATTTCTCGATTTGTTCGCAGAAAGCTGCACGGTCGGATGCACCAAAGAAGGCAGAGCCGGCAACCAGCACATTGGCGCCGTTTTCCTTGCAGACTTCACCGGTTACCAGGTCCACGCCGCCGTCCACTTCCAGGTGGCACTGGGGATTGACTTCGTCAATCATCTTCCGCAGCTGCTTTACCTTGGGCATCATATCTGCCATAAACTTCTGCCCGCCAAAGCCGGGCTCCACGGTCATCACCAGCACCAGGTCTACCATTTCCAGATACGGTGCAACTGCCTCAGCGGGGGTCTTGGGCTTTACCACGATACCAGGCTTGACACCCATAGAGCGGATCAGCTCCAAGGTCTTTTTGATATTCTCGGGAGTGTCTGCCTCCACGTGAATGGTCAGGTAGTCAGAGCCTGCCTTGCAGAATTCCTCTGCATACTTGATGGGGGTATCAATCATCAGGTGCACGTCCAGCGTAAGGTCGGTGACCTTCCGCATCGCCTTGACCCAGGAATAGCCAAAGGACAGGTTGGGCACAAAGTGACCGTCCATAATGTCCACGTGCAGCCACTTGGCGCCGTCTTTCTTTGCCTGCGCAATGTCCTCGGCAAAGTGCATATAGTCTGCCGACAAAATAGAAGGAGCTAAAATTGCCATCTCTTACTTCTCACTTTCTTCGCAATTTAACATAGTTTTTCCCTCGCCACAAAGGGATTCGAAGTCTGCCACAAAGTCATTGACCGCCATTGTGACATTGGCGTTTTTGATCAGGTTTTCAATCACATCCGAAGCAATGGTCAAGCAGCTGATGCCATATTCGCACAGCTCCTGTACCTGCTGGGAATTCTTAAAGCCTGCAGCCAAAATGCGGGTATCCAAGTTGTTGCGGGTATAGATATCGTGCATTTTCTTGGTGCTGGTAACGCCGTCGCCACCTAAGTTGTCAATGCGGTTGACATAGGGGGCAGCATACTCTGCACCGGCTTTCGCTGCCAGGTAGGCCTGCATGGGGGTATAAATGGCGGTTGCGGTCACGTGATAGCCTTCCCCGCGTAAAATCTGCATCGCCTTAAGTCCCTCGGGGACTGTGGGAATTTTCACATAGGTGTTATTACCCAAAATTCGCTCGATTTTTCTGCCTTCCTCCACCATAGCTTCTGCGGTGGTGGAGACAACCTGCACGTGCAATTCCGCCTTGTTGCCGATGAATTCACGAATTGCCATCAGCGCCTCATAAGGAGGCTTGCCGTACTTAGCGAGAATAGAAGGATTGGTGGTAACACCGTCAATGGGATAGTAGTTGTAAAGCGCTTTAATTCTCTCAATGTTGGCATCATCAATCAAAAATTTCATATCACTACCTCCTGATTAAGCAATTTCGCCCACCTTCAGCGCAGCTTCATACAGCGCGCAGAAGCGGCGGTATTTTTTTTGCAAATGCTCTGTTTCGTTGGGGGTATAGTGCTTTTCCATTTTTACGCAGGCATCCACCGCGTTGGCAAAGCTCTCAAATCTGCCGTCGGAAACGCCGCAAATCATAGCCGCGCCCAGACAAGCTGCCTCTTTTTCTCCGGGAATATGTACAGGAAGACCGGTAATGTCGGCTTGCATCTGGCACCAAACAGGGCTCTTTGCACCGCCGCCGGTGGCAATAATACCGGTCAGCTCCACGCCCTTCCCCGCGATGTGGGCACAGTTCTTCTTCAGCACAAAGCTGACACCCTCCATCACCGCGCCTGCCATATCAATGGCATCGTGCTCCTGACGAAGTCCCCAGAAAACGCCGGTGGCACCTGCGTCAAACTCCGGAGCATTAGTGCCCACCAAGTAGGGCAGGAACAGCAGGTCATTGGGCTGGCGCTTTGCCAGTTCCCTGTTCATCGTATCATAATCCGCAGCCATACAGTTTCTGCGGAACCACTCCAAGCTGACACCGCCGCTTTCGGCAACCGGCAGCATCACATAGGTATCCGGCAAAAAGCCGTAGTGCATTGCGCAGCCGCAGCTTTTTGGGGTGGGCTGGCTGCACATAGTCGCCATAGCCATCACCGTACCGGTGGACAGGGTAATGCCGCCGGGGGCGATATTACCGGTGCCGATCATACCGGCAAAGTGGTCCAAAGTGCCCACATTTACCTTTACTTCACCGGAGATTCCCATTGCCTCCGCAACTGCAGGTAACAGATTGCCTGCCACGGTGCAGGGCTCGCAAAGCTTCGGCAGCTGACTCTCAGAAACGCCGATTGCTTCCAACATTTCCTTCCAGTAGCACTTGTTGTAAATGTCAAAATAGAAGCTAAAGGTGGCAATGGACATATCCGACAGCTTTTTGCCAGCGAGGTAAAATACCACATAGTCCTTCAGCAGCATATAGGTTTCTGCGTTGTCATAAACATCCTTGCGGTTGTTGCGCAACCACTGGATCTTGGTGGCAGGCCAGGTGGGCAGCACCGCCATCTGTCCTGTGACCGCCTCGCAAGTTTCAGCAGAGAACATCTTGGACAGCTCCTCACACTCACCGCCAGAGCGCTCATCCATCCAGGAGATGGCATTCATCAGAGGCTTTCCGTCATTGCCCACGACAACCAAACTCTCTGCCTGACCGGTAAAGGCCATTTGGCGAATTTCGGTGATGCGGTTTTCTGCCAGCATACTCTGCAGCAGGGATACCAAATCCGCGCAGTAGGTTTCCGCGTCAAACTCCACAAAGCCATTGTCCCGGATGTATTCCACAGGGCGGCTCTGCCGGTCAATCAGACGAAAGTCTTTGTCATAAATGGCAGCTTTAATATTGGTGCTGCCCAAGTCAATTCCTATGTACATAACTGCCTCACAGTGCTTTGTTGTTCAGCCGCTCGCCCACCGCTCCGCCGGGGTGGATGAGGGCAAACTGCTCTGCCTGATAGCCGGTGTACTCGATAAGGGCTGCCTGCAAAGCGTGGAAAATCATACACAGTGCGGTAGTGGAGGTGGTGCCCTGGGCGTTCCACTTGTCAGTCTCCCGATTGACGTGCTGCTTCAAAACCACATCGGCAGCGGTTGCCAAGGGAGATTCTAAATTCTCTGTCACAGTGATAATCTTAACGCCCTTTGCCTTGCAAATGTCCACAATGGGCAGCAGTTCCTTGGTCTTACCGCCACGGGAGGCAAACACCATCACGTCACCTTCCTGAATAAAGCCGGTGGCGCCGTGGACTGCCTCAGCGGGGCTGACAAAACGGGCAGGCCGCTCGATGCAGCACATCAGGTGCGCAAAATGCTGGCAGATAATGCCGGAGTGACCGCTGCCGGAAGCACCGATGCGGGGTGCGTTTGCCAGCAGCTCCACAGCCTTAGAAAAAGCCTCGTCATCGAAATAGTCCTTCATCTCGGTGATGCACTGTGCTTCAATATCATAGGCCGCCTTTGCAGCTTCCAAAACTTCTTTGTTTACCATAGAGATTACCTCCTAAATATAATTATCTTGATTATACTATTTTTTTCCTTTGATTGCAAGGTATTTTGCCTGATTTCTTAAGAAAGTCTATTGACTGCACCTCGGCAAATTGGTATAATGTAACAGGAAATTTGAACAAGGAGAGTTACTTATGACTACGATTAAAGCCCCCTTCTTTGAAATCGGCCCCAAGTCCTACCTCTATGGCGATGAAATCCTGGAGCTGGCGCAGGCTGCCGACAAAGCATCGGAAAAGTATGGCGTGGATATCATCTTCACCTGCCCGGTGGTGGACATCCGCCGCGTGAAGGAAAACACCAAGCGCATCCACGTGTTCGCCCCCCATATGGACCCCATTCCTGTCGGTCGCGGCCTTGCCGACATTCTGCCGGAAAGCCTGGTGGCTGCCGGTGCAGAGGGCGTCATGCTGAACCACGTGGAGAAGCCCCTGAGCTTTGAGGTGCTGGCAGAAACCATCAAGCGCGCAGAAGAAGTGAAACTTACCACCATCGTATGTGCCGACTCCGAAGAAGAGGCTGCAAAAATTGCTACCTTGAACCCGGACATTATCGTTGCTGAGCCCTCTGCCCTCATTGGCACCGGCGTCAGCGTAGGCCCTGAGTACGTAGAGGCTGCAACCCGCTGCGTCAAGGATGTCAACCCCAACATTTTGGTGCTGACTGCCGCAGGCATTGCCGGTGGCGAGGATGTGTACAACACCATCATTGCCGGCGCAGACGCAACCGGTTCTTCTTCCGGCGTTGCCAAGGCTGCTGACCGCCCCGCTATGGTGGATGAGATGATCGCCGCCTGCCGCAAGGCTTGGGACGAGCGCCACGCTTAATTAAAAAATCCAATAATTTACATATCAGGAGGAAATTACAATGGAATTCAAGCTTTACCAAAAGGAAATCGAACTGCAGTCCCGCGGTTGGGTTCCCACTTTCCACGACATCAGCACCGATGTTATGAAGATTGTTGAGGAGGCCGGCATTCAGAACGGCACTGTGAGCATCGTTTCTCACCACACCACCTGCTCCGTTATGGTTCAGGAGTGCTCCCACGACTTCGACTGCTTCGATCTGGAGTACCTGCAGCACGACCTGCTGGACATTATGCGCGGCCTGATCCCCGACTACACCGACGAAGGCGACTACCGTCACCCCGGTCCTGTCCACGCACAGTTCGGCCGCTATGTTGACGAGCCCGGCAACTTCACCTCTATGAACACCGACGGTCACCTGCGCTCCGTATTCTTCGGCCGCAGCGAGACTATGACCATCAAGGACGGCAAGCTGGATGGCGGCGAATTTGCCCACATCTACTTCATCGACTGGGACCACGTTCGCGCCCGTCGCCGTCAGGTCAACGTCACCGTTATGGGTACCAACGACCCCATCAACGACCGTAAGTACAACGACGGCAAGGTCGTCAACACTCTGCGTAAGTTCTCTGCTGAGGAGAAGGCTTACATGGAGCAGTACGACGAGTGGAAGAAGAGATAATCTCTCCCCTATAAGCAAAACAGGCAGCCAATCGGCTGCCTGTTTTTTGTTATTCAGCTTTTGATTCCCAGGCGTGGAGATACTCCCAGGCATTGCGACACTTTTCCAAATCCGGCTCACGGCCGCCTATGCCAAAGTAAATTTCGCCCTCGTTATTCACATTGTCCTTCACAAAGGGGATGTCGGTGATTTTCACCGCAATGGGCCACCGTTCCTCTTCTCCCTGGATCATAGCATAAATCAGCCTGTCTTCCTCTGCCAGTTGGTCGATTTCCTCCTGGGTGAAAAATTCCCGCAAATCCAGGAATATGTCATAGGTAATGCCAGTTTCCATGCCCACCTTATCTAAAATCATATAGTCCAGCAATTTACCGTCCACGCGGGCCAGAAGGGCCATCACTTTGCTGTAATCATCTTCCGGACTGTATTCGGTGAGCGCACCAAAATAAATACTCTCCAGTTCCACAACCTGCCCTTTTTCTGCATTCAGGTATGCTTCGTACTCATTGGTCATATAGTTCATACCCGCCTGGTCGAGGTACACATTTACCAGCATTCCACTAACCAACCGGTCCTTGGATTGATAAGAAATCGTGGAGACCAGCAAGCTGCCAATCATAACCACAGCGACTACAACCACAATAAGATAGACCTTATAACAATACCACAGGTGACCGACTTTCTCCCAAAAGCTCATCGGTTCCATATCTTTTTTTAACCTTTGCAGCTTTTCATAAGCGCGCGATTGTTTCCATTTTTCACCCATTTTTCTCACCTTTTCTATTCGGAAATTTTATTCTTCATCATCGTCTTTGTCCCGAAGTTTCCCCTCTTCGGCAAGGAGTACCCCGTCAGCGCGGGCATCCACCAAAAAGTCTATCAGATTATCCTTTAGCAGCAACGTTGTGGCAAAGCCCACGAGGGCATAATATGCCACAAGAAAAAGGATCAGCACAAAGGAAAAGATATCCGGTGCCATCAAAAACAGAAGCAACGGAAGCCAAAACGCCACCGCAACAACGGCAAGCTTCCAATGTGCAGACTTTATCATATCCCCTGCATTGCGCAACCAGCGACCTACAGGCGTGGGAATATATACATTCAATATCTGCAAAGCTGTGGAGTACATACACAGCAGCACAAATATAAGGCCCGAAAAAATCAGCGGCACAAGCTGCTCATTTTGCCAGTGGTGGTTGATTTCCGGCAGGAAATACGCAATGGGCACCACCATCAAAATCCAAGACAGCAGACTCCGCCAAAAGCGAACCTTATAACCAAACTTAAAGCCGCGAAACCATTTTTCACCACGAACATTGTAGCGAATTGCGGTCAGCAGGCCCTTCCAGGCAGGACCAATGGTCACAATGGGGATACTGGCAATTAAGTACATCGCATTCATCAGAGCGATTGTACCCAGCTTGTTTAAAAAAACGTGAAGTTTCTCCGTAAAGCTTTTTTTCTCTTCCATTTCTCTCATCCTTTCATCGTCGCAGCATTTGCAAAAATACTGCATACCTTATAAATTATAATAGCAAATTGTGAACAAAACAAATATTTTTCTCTCGGCAACGGAAATTCTCCATATTATACAACTTTCCCCTTATGTTTTTAGACAGTTTTAACGAATAATTTACATAATTCCCTTGCTTTTCCTGCTCTTTTCCTGTAAACTAAGAAGCAGAGAAAAGGAGGAAAAAACAATGGGTTTTATGAGATATGATTCACCCTTAGTCCAACTGCTGAACAAGGTGACAGACTTGATTCTGCTAAATGTGCTTTATTTGCTATGCTCCATCCCACTGTTCACCATCGGTGCTGCGCAGGCAGGTCTTTATACTGCGGCAAAGGTTATGCTGGACAAGGAAGATGACACTTCTGTGTTTGCTGCCTACTGGCGGGGCTTTAAAGCAGGCTTTGGCACCATCACAGCAGGCTGGGGCATTGTCACTTTGTTTTTGCTGTTTGTGATTTGGATTGATGTTGCAGCCTATATGCTGGGCGCGCCCCTTGTGGTTCTGATTATCGGAGCAGGTATCGTATTTTTGTTCCAGACAATGCTACCGGCATTTCATTCCCGCTTCGGCGCCAATCTCAAAATGCTGCTGCGAAACACATTTTTCTTCATCATCGCCTATCCCCTGCATTGCCTCGGTGTTGTCTTGCTGAATATTCTTCCCTTTGGTTTATTGGCAATTATGGACCTATATAGTTTCTTGGGTACCACACCGGTTTTGGTGATGTTTTATTACTCAACTGCAGTAATGACATCCTACATGCTCCTGCGGAAACCCTTTGAGACCTTGATTTCTATGAACAAGCACGCTAATGAGGACGCTGAAAGCGAAGAAAAAGATGAAGAATGATAGATAATTCATTAAATGTAACCCCTCCAGCCTCCGGCTGGAGGGGTTTTTAAGAACAGATTGCCACGGCTTGCAGAGCAAGCCTCGCAATGACGGTGGTTGATTGAGAAGTCCGTCCGTTTGCAAAATTTATCGTAAATGGTCGTAGGGGACGATGCCAACATCGTCCCGCTGGGTGTAATTTGGCGGGCGGATGTGGGCATCCGCCCCTACGAAGGCTATCGCAAGTGGGTGTCGATTGAGATTGCCACGCCGTCAGGGGCGGCTCGCAATGACGGTGGTTGATTGATAGACAATATGGAAAAATGGACAAGTGCCAAAAGCACTTGTCCATTTTATTATAACTTTGTTTTGATTAGCCCTTAACAGCGCCAACCATAATGCCGCCCTTGAATGCCTTTTGAGCAACCATATAGCCGACAATGGGGGGCACAGAGCTGATGATGATCAGTGCATAACGCACGCCATCCAAGCCCTGGTCTGCCATCATTTCATACAGAGCCTGACCGCCCTCAGAGTTGGAGTTCTGAGCAGCTGATGCAGCAGCAGTCATGATGGGACGCAGCACCAGTTGCAGGGGGAACAGCTCGGGATCACGCAGATACAACATAGCTGTGAAGTATTCGTTCCACATACCAACCATTGCGTACAGGGAAAGAACGGAAATCGTTGCCTTTGTGAGGGGAATAACAATATTCCAAATACAGTAGTAATGGTTTGCGCCGTCGATACGGGCTGCATCCAACAAATCCTCAGGAACATTGGCCTTAATGGAAGCGCGGAGCATCAGCATATCGCTGGTGGCGATGGTGCCGGAAATCAGAACAGCCCAAATGTTGTTGTACAGACCCAGGTTACACTTCAGGATGTAGCCGGGGATCATACCTGCGCCGAAGAAACGAATGGCATACAGGAACCAAACAACAAATGCTCTACCCTGGAAATAACGGCGGGAAATCGCATAAGCAGTGGTAACGGTAACGAAGGTCTGGAATGCCCAGTCACAAACTGTGTAGAACACAGAGTTACGGTAGCCAACCCAAACATCGCGGTACTGCAACACAAACTCGTAAGACTCCAGAGAAAAATTTACGGGCCACAGAACCACCAAGCCTGCCTGAATGGCTTTGGCAGAGGAGAAGGATGAGGACACAACGAAGATCAGCGGGTACAGCGTGACAATAATCCACAGGGTCATAAAGGTTCCCAGGATTCTATTCAGCGCAACGTCGCCTTTTGTATCCTTAATTTTGATGTTTTTCACTTTTTTAGCCATTTTACATACCCTCCTTAGAACAAGGCGATTTCGCCCTCAGAGAGGGTAGATGCCAACCAGTTGGTGAACACAGTCAAAATCAAGCCAATCACAGACTGGAACAGACCAACAGCAGAACCAAAGGATTGGTTACCGGCACGGATACCTTCCTTATACACATAGGTGGAGATAATTTCCGAAACCTCCATATTGGTGCTACGCTGCATCAGGTAAACCTTTTGGTGGCCAACGTTCAGGAAGCTGGCAGCGCCCATAATGTACAATAGGCCAATGGTGGGCAGAATGGTGGGCAGGTCGATGGCGAAGATACGACGCCAGCGGGAAGCACCGTCGATTTTTGCAGCCTCGTGCAGCTCCTCCGGCACGCCGGACAAGGTGGAAACATACAAAATGGTACTCCAGCCGAGGCCTGCCCACTCACCGGAGAGCCAGTACACCCAACGGAAAGCCTCCTTGGAAGAACGGATATCATCCGCGCCGTAAACGCCAAATGCCCGGTAGACAACGCCCAAAAGACCGGAAACAGGGTTCAAAACGGTGTTCAAAATACCGATCATAATAACCAGGGAAATAAAGTTGGGCATATAGGTGATGTTCTGGGTGAGCTTCTTCAGACGCTTACCCTGATACACATGGATTGCCAAAGCAGCAAAGATGGTCAGGGGGTCACCAAGGAAGAGTCTCATCAAAGAAAGTGCCAGGGTGTTCCAAATAAGGCTGGGCCATGCATAATAATCAAAGAATGCAGTAAAGTTCTCAAGACCTACCCAGTCACTACCCATAATACCCTTACGGGGAGAGTAGTCCTTAAAGGAAATCTGAATACCGTAAACCGGCAGATAGTTGAAGATAAAGATGTAAACGACCGGGATGACACACAAAGTCCACAGCATCCAGTCGCGCCTAAAGTTATGCAGCGCACGACGGAAACCACGCTTGGGGATAAGCGTTTGAGGCTTCGCCGCAATCGTATTTGCCATAGGGTTTCATTCCTTTCTCATTTTTCATTTTTCAAGACATTATCGGGGGGGCCTCCCCCCCGATAACATCCGTTTTTTTCTCAAAAGCGCCGGAATTAACCCTTATCTCGTTTCAATCTTAACTTCCAATGCATCATAGATAGTCTGGTAGTAATTTACGATTTCGTTAACGCCCAGATTCTCCAGCTCTGCAAGATATGCCTCCCACTGCTTATCATCGTGGATATCCATATCGTTTGCACCGGTGACGAAGTCCGTCTGGCAGCGGTTCATATAGGTATAGACGTTACCCTGCTGTGCCTCAACGGCTTCCTTCTGCTCGTCGGTACCCAAGAGGGTGGGAGTCAGAATGTAGTCAGGAACTCTATCTTCTGCTTCCTTGAAGACCTTATACGCCTCTGCGTGCATCTCGCAGCGCTTCTTCTGGTAGGGATCCAGGTTGTCGATCTGTGCGGTTTCACATTCTGCGTAGTTGTTGAAGGAGCACATAGCTCTCCAAAGGGTAGCGCCCTGTACGCCCAGAGCGTCCTGCACCAGCTTGTATTCTGCGTCCAGGCCGTAAGCAGACTTTGCGCCCTCATCAGCCTCAGTCCAGTTGGTGCCGTAGGCGCCGTAACGCTGACGCTGAGAGCCTTCCCAGCTCCACAGCTTCATCATCATTTCAAAAGCCTTGTCCCGCTTGCCTTCGGCGCAGGAGTCGGTGATGAAGTTGCACATCTGGAAACGCAGTCTCTGCTTGATGCCGTAGCCCCAGGTTGCCAGAGGCTCGTATTGGTACATCAGCTCGTTGCCAGTCTGGCAACCGGACAGGTGGGAAATAAAGATGCCGCAAAGTGCGGTGCCGTTGGTGGGAGTCAGGATGCCCTGCTCAACGCTGGAGAACATCAGGTTGGACAGCAGGCCTTCTGCATACAGGTCATGGATGAACTTCAGGCCCTCACGGTAGCCGTCAGTGGTGTAAGCCATATAAATCTGGCCATCTTCGGTGGCATTGTGGTGATACTGCTTGTTCCAGTAGGTGAACATATTCATCAGCCAGCCGAAAACGTCAGTACCCAGGCCGCCCTGACCGCCGTACAGAGGAATCTCATCCGCCTTGCCGTTGCCGTTGGGGTCCTGAGTCTTGAATGCGCGCAGGACTTCCACCAGCTCATCACAGTTGGTGGGCTTTTCCAGGCCCAGCTTATCCAGCCACTCACGGTTGATCCAAGCCATAGACTCGATCATATCAACCAAAGAGGTCTCCAGAGAAGGCACAGCATAGATACCGTCGGTATCCTGGTCTACCATCTTTCTGGTAACGTAGCCGTATTCCCAGTCGGACAGCTCGTTTTCAATGCGGTCCCAGAAGGTCTTGGAAACGCCTTCCTTGTCTGCAAAGTAATCCTGCAGGTCAATGAGGTAGCCTTCACGGCCGTAGCGCTGCAGAGCAGCGTCGTCCAGTTCAATGCCGATACAGATATCGGGCAGCTCCTGACGGGCAGCGATGGCTGCAGAAATCTGGGTGGGAACGTCGGTACCGCCGGCGAAGGGCATGAACTCCAGCTCCACATTGCATTCTTCCTCAATCCACTTGGTCAACTCGTTGTTGTTCAAGTCTGTGACCATAGCGTTGGGGATAATACCGATGGTAAACTTGGTCTTACCCTCGGCGGTCATGTAACCGTCTTTGTCAGAGTCGGTGTAGGCACCGGCGCCGCCACAAGCACAAAGGCTCAGGACACAGGCTAATGCCAAAATGATTGCGAGTAACTTTTTCATTTTTTTCCTCCTTAAATTTATATGCGTTCGGCAAAAAGCCGTTACATACAAGTTACTAAAATATGTAACAGGGCGCAATACCCCCTATTACTGCTTTAATGATTTTACCACTTTTGTCAAACAATTGCAACCTATCATTTCGCACAAAATATGCCACCAAAAATTGACACATTGCACAAAAACCAATTATATAAGCCGCCACAACGGATTTTACAAAACAATATATACATTATAAATATATATTACGGTCGTCCGGAGCATCTCTGGCCCACTCTGATGAGGGGGATGTCAAAAATCTGTGATTTTTGACTGGGGGGAGAGATACTTTCCTCATCCGTTCTCTCCCTCCGTCACGGCAAAGCCGTGCCACCTCCCTCACAGAGGGAGGCTTAACCGCTTACGCGGGTGACCCGCTATAGGGTTCTTGGTGACCCGCGTCGTTCGATTGCATTTTACATAGTCCTTCCGCTTACGCGGGTGACCCGTTGTCCTCTGCTTCGCAGGTGACCCGCGTCGTTCGATTGCATTTTACATTGCCCTTCCGCTTACGCGGGTGACCCGCTGTCCTCTGCTTTGCAGGTGACCCGCTATAGGGTTCTTGGTGACCCGCGTCGTTCGATTGCATTTCCGCCCAAGGGCAGAAATAAATGTAGCCACCAGTTTTTGAACTGGTGGCAGCAATATGCCACCGGCATATTGCGATTGGATTATTCGAGTCCTTTCGTCCAAACAGAAAAAGAAATACCCATCCATTCGGATGGGGATTCATTTTCTGGTGGACGATATAGGACTCGAACCTATGACCTTCCGCACGTCAAGCGGATGCTCTAGCCAGCTGAGCTAATCGTCCAAACGCAGGAGTCATTATAACGAAAGATATTG
>JAZRHG010000085.1:0-5240 GCA_045644625.1 Faecousia sp. | reverse complement strand
AAGGAGGGGAAGTTGTAGTGGTGGATATAACGCTTGGTGTCCTCTGCGTAGATGGTGTCCAGCTTCTGTGCAGCGGACAGGGTGTTCAGGGTGCAGATGGACAGAACCTGTGTCTGACCGCGGGCGAACAGGCCGGAGCCGTGTACCCGGGGCAGCAGACCTACCTGAGCGTCCAGAGGACGGATATCGTCCATACCACGGCCGTCTACGCGCTTGCCTTCCAGCAGCCACTTCTTAACGACCTTCTTCTGCATCTTGTACAGGCACACCTCAATGTGGGTCTCAAAGTCCTCGTACTTCTCGCCGAACTTTTCTGCAAAGTCCAGACGGGCAGCGGTCAAACGCTCCTCGCGAACGTTCTTGTCATCGGTGTCCAGAGCATTCTCAATCTGGGGCAGACCGTAAGCAATCAGGTCATCCAGCAGGTCGTGGTTGACAGCAGCCTTTTCGAAGGTGAACTTGGGCTTGCCGATTTCAGCAACGATGGTGTTGATGAACTTCACAATCTCCATGTTGGTCTCGTGGGCAACACGGATAGCCTCCAGCACAACAGCTTCGGGTGCTTCGTTAGCTTCGGTCTCAATCATAACCACCTTCTCGAAGGTAGAAGCAATGCAGACAAAGCAGTCGCAAGCTTCCCGCTCCTCAGCGGAGGGGTTGATGATATACTGGTCGCCCACGTGGGCAACGTTGGTGGTAGCAACCGGTCCGTTCCAAGGCACATCGGAAGATGCGATGGCAATGGAAGCGCCCAGAGATGCTACAATTTCTACGGGGTTCTCGTCGTCGTTGGCAAGAACAGTGCAGGTAACAACGGTGTCATTACGCAGCTCCTCGTCGAACAGAGGACGCATAGGACGGTCGATGATACGGCTGTTCAGGATGCCGCGGTCAGAGGGCTTGCCCTCGCGACGGTTGAAAGAGCCGGGAATACGGCCCACAGAGTACATTCTCTCCTCAAACTCGATGGTCAGAGGGAAGTAGTCGATGCCAGCCTTGGGAATGGGGTTGCAGGTGCAGGTCGTCAGCACCACGGTATCGCCGTAACGGCAGATACACTCTGCGTTGGCAAGCTCTGCCACCTTACCGGTTTCCACGGTAAACGCACGGCCGCCAATTTCCATCTCATACACGTGATGGTTGGGATACTGCTTGCGAGTAATCATAATCTTTATCCTCCTTTGTTTTTCGGTCGCCTTTCAAAACTGATTTTCGTCTGAATAACGGCTCTATTGCCCCAACTGTGCGTTGTGAAAGCCTTGAAATACACAAAGTATTTCTTCATTTTCACAACTTCATTTGTGGCAATATTTCTCGTTATCAGCCTGAAAATAAGTGTTCGCAAGGCTCCCTGGCGCTCTTACGGTAGATTTTGGGTAAGAGGTGTTATTTGTTCGGGAGGTTTAGCACTTGAAGCTGCGGTCTGTGTCAAACCGTACCTTCAACTGCTAAAGTGTCTCCCGATTGTGATGAATGAATTGTTTTACCGGACAGCGAGAGATTTTTCTTCAGGCGAAGGTTTTAAGCGGGCATTATACTTTGTGTATATGGCCGCTTAAATAACGCTCGACTGGAGAAAAAGATTCGCTGTTGTAAAAAGGGCGACGGTTTCCGTCGCCCATTTTTTGCTTTCTTACTTACGGATGCCCAGCTTGGCAATCAAAGCACGGTAACGGTTGATGTCCTTCTTTGCCAGATAGTCCAGCATATTGCGGCGCTTACCAACCATCATCAGCAGACCACGACGGGAGTGGTTGTCGTGCTTGTGCACACGCAGGTGCTCGGTCAGCTCGTTGATACGAGCGGTCAGGATAGCAACCTGAACTTCGGGAGAACCGGTGTCGCCCTCGTGAGTAGCGTTTTCCAGGATAACCTGAGTCTTCTTGTCCTTCAAAATCATTGTGTTTTCCACCTTTCAAATTATTTCCCAAAAGCTAAGTAGGGGTTAGTGGAATGCGTTGTTCGCCTTCTCCCGCAACTGAGCAATGGGTATCAAAATTCTGCCGGACATAGCCAGCCCGACTATCTTATCATAAGTTTTCCCGCTTGTAAAGGAAAATTTTCACTTTTTGTCAAAGAAAATGCGGGTTTTTTCCGCATCCCGGCGAATTTGTTCCTGTAACTGGACCAAATTTTCAAATTTTTCCTCCGGACGCAGGAACGTGTGAAATTCTACCGTAATTTCCTTGCCGTACAAATCGCCTTCGAAATCCAAAATCCAGGGCTCTACGGTGATGCCCTGTCCATTCACGGTGGGACGGCTGCCCACATTGGTCACCGCCAGGTACTGTTTGCCGTCAATCACCGTTTTGCAGGCATACACGCCGAATTTCGGCTGCACCAGCTGACCCGGCAGTTCCAAATTAGCAGTAGGTATTCCGATGGTCCTGCCCAGCTGATTTCCGGCAACCACTGTGCCGGTGAGTATATGGGGATGCGCCAAAAACCGGTTGGCCCGCACCATTTCTCCCTGCTCTAAAAGGCCACGGATATAGGTAGAGGAAACCCGAATGCCATCCACAGTTTGCTCCCGCACAATCCGGCAGCCAATTCCCGCTGCGTCACAGGCCTGTTTCAACAGTTCTGCCGTGCCTTCGCCCCGGTTTCCAAAGCGAAAATCCTCACCGCACACCAGTCCCGCTGCCCCATATTCTTTTGTCAGCAGGCAGAAAAAATCCTGCCAAGGCATCTTCTGCATCTTTTCGTCAAAAGGCAAAACCACAACATCAAAATTGCCATAGCTTTGCAGCAGCCGGTTTCTGTCCGTAAGGGTATTCAGAAGCTTCGGCGCTTGTCCCAGCACCAATTCGTCCGGATGACTGGCAAAGGTAATGACGCCTGCACTGCAACTTTGCAAAGCTGCCATTTCCCGGCAGGCTTCCAACAATGCCTGATGCCCAATATGCACCCCGTCAAAAAATCCAAGGGCGTAGACTGTTCTTTCTTTCATAATCTCATTCTACTTCAAAAAAGCTTTTAATGGTTGACATAACTCCGTCATCTATTTTGGTCAATGCTAAAAATTCGCCGTTTTGACCATAGACACGGTATGTGCCTGCCTCCTCTGCATAGGTAAAACCTGCGCCGTTGCGGCAGCATTTTTCCTGCTTAGGGGTTAAGGTAACGGCGGGATAGTTTTCAAACATACTATCCACAGGCATCAAATATTCTTCCGGGTTTTCCGCATCAATGAGGGTCTGCAAAGCCACCGCCTGACCGATGGTGTAAGCGCCGGCAGATGTTCTGCGCAAAGCCTCCATACAACCGCCGCAACCCAAGGCTTCTCCGATATCCTTGCACAGGGTGCGAATATAGGTTCCCTTGGAGCAGTTTACCCGCAAGGTGGCATTGACGCCGTCAAAACCCAAACATTCTAAAGAATGAATGGTAATGGTACGGGGCTTTCGCTCCACCTCTTTGCCCTTGCGGGCAAGGTCGCATAGCTTTTGTCCGTTAATTTTCAGGGCAGAGTACATCGGCGGAATTTGCTGGATTTCTCCCCGAAAGTTATCCAAACAAGCTAAAAACGCCTCTTTTGTCACATTCACAGGCCGCGTTTCCAGCACTTCGCCGGTAATATCTTCCGTGTCGGTGGTTAGCCCCAAACGCAAAACCGTTTCATAGGTTTTTTCCGCGTGTTCAAAAAATTCCACGCCCCGGGTGCCGCGCCCCACAAACACCGGCAGAACACCGGTTGCCATAGGGTCCCGCGTACCGCCGTGACCAATTCTGCGGGTGTGCAAAACACCCCGCAGCTTGCTCACCACATCCTGACTGGTCCAGCCCTGAGGCTTATCCACAATTACGATGCCGTTCATAGTGTTTCGCCCCATTTGGTGAGCACTTCTTCCAGCTCTTTGGCAGCCTCCGCCAAGGGCTTGCGGATAGAGCAGCCTGCCGCACCGGCGTGACCGCCGCCGCCAAACTGCTCGCAGAAATATGCCGCATTATAGCCGGGGATGGAGCGGACGGAAACCTTGGTGTTTTCCTCTCCGGCATTGCGCAAAAGCGCTGCAATACACACGCCTTCAATGCTCCGGAGGAAACCGGAAATGTTGTTCATATCGTCTTCGCCCACGCCGACTTGTTCCTCCACCTCTTTGGGCAGGGCGCAAACGGCAATCTTGCCGCCGCACAAAAGCTTCAGGTTATCCACAACCCACGCCTGCAGCCGCAGCTTTGCTAAGGAGTTTGTGTCAAACAGCTTTCTGTTCCACTCAAAAACATCCGCGCCGGTGGCTGCGCAGTCCGCTGCCACATCAAAGGTGTGGGCATTGGTGTTGGCATAGCGGAAGCAGCCGGTGTCGGTGGACACGCCCACATACACCGCCTCTGCCATTTCCTTGTCCGGGTCAACACCCATATCCAGCAGCAGCTCCCAAATAATCTCCGCGCAGGCGGCAGACTCCGGGTCCACCAGCTCGTTGGGGGTGTACTCCCGACCGGTGCCGTGGTGGTCAATCCGCAAATCGATGCAGTTTTTCAGGCTCGCAAACGCCTGGGGCAGCATATTGTCCGCTGCCACATCCACCGCAACGAGAATATCCCCATCTTCCGGTTGGGGTTTGGTTAACCCTTCCACCAAGGGCGCATAAAGCGCGGTGACCTCATCATTGTGCAGAATGTGGGCGGTTTTGCCCATTTGCCGCAGACCACGGCAAAGCGCAGCAGAGGAGCCTAAGGTGTCCCCGTCCGGCTTGCGGTGGGTCAGAATGACAAATTTATCCCGCTCCAGCAGCCAGTCAGCTGTCTGCGCAATCGTCAGGCTGGTCATCTTTTTCTACCTCCAGGGAGTTAATCAGCTTCATCATTTTTGCGCCGTAGGTGATAGAATCGTCCAACGTCCACACCAGCTCCGGCGTGTACCGCAAATTCAGGGTGCGTCCCAGCTCCCGGCGCAAATAGCCGCCGGCAGATTTTAAGCCCTTCATTGCATCGGCTGCCTTTTCCTCTTGCAGGAAGCTGACATAGACCTTTGCATACCGCAAATCCGGTGTGGTTTCCACGTGGGTAACGGAAATCATCGTATCCGCCACACGGGGGTCTTTCACATTCCGCAGCTGGGCTGCCAGCTCCTTTTGAATTTCTTCATTAATTCGTCCAATTCGATTGGATGCCATAGTATCATTCCTTTCGTAATGATAAATGGACAATTGACAATTGATAATTGACAATTATTTCCATATTAAAAGCTTTGCCGTGCCGCATCCGGCCCGCCAAATGCAATTACTGTTTGATTT
>JAZRHG010000084.1:0-11685 GCA_045644625.1 Faecousia sp. | reverse complement strand
CAGGACGCGAATGTCCAGACACAGAGCCTGCAATTCCTTGACCAGAACCTTGAAGGACTCGGGAACACCGGGCTTGGGAATGTTGCTGCCCTTGACGATGGCTTCGTAGGTCTTGACACGACCGGTGACATCGTCGGACTTGACAGTGAGGATTTCCTGCAGGGTATATGCGGCGCCGTAAGCTTCCAGCGCCCAAACTTCCATTTCACCGAAACGCTGACCGCCGAACTGGGCTTTACCACCCAAGGGCTGCTGAGTAACCAGTGCGTAAGGACCGGTGGAACGGGCGTGGATCTTATCGTCGACCAGGTGGTGGAGCTTCAAATAGTAGGGATAACCGACGGTGACCAGGTTGTCGAAGGGTTCACCGGTACGGCCGTCATACAGAACGGTCTTGCCGTCCTCACGCAGGCCTGCCAGTTTCAGGGTTTCGCGGATATCCTTCTCGTTGGCGCCATCGAACACAGGGGTTGCAACCTTCCAGCCCAAAGCCTTGGCTGCATAACCTAAGTGCACTTCCAAAACCTGACCGATATTCATACGGGAAGGCACGCCCAAGGGGTTCAGCACCACATCCAGCGGTGTGCCATCGGGCAGGAAGGGCATATCTTCTTCCGGCAGAACGCGGGAGACAACACCCTTGTTACCGTGACGGCCGGCCATCTTATCGCCCACGGAAATCTTACGCTTCTGGGCAATATACACGCGGACAGACTTGGTAACACCGGGAGCCAGCTCATCGGAGTTCTCCTTGGTAAACACTTTAACATCCACAACAATACCGCTTTCGCCGTGAGGCACCTTCAAAGAGGTATCGCGGACTTCTCTTGCCTTTTCACCGAAGATAGCGCGAAGCAATCTCTCTTCGGGAGTCAGCTCAGTCTCACCCTTAGGTGTGACCTTACCCACCAGATAGTCACCGGAGCGCACCTCGGCACCGATGCGGATGATACCATCCTCATCCAGGTCCTTCAAAGTATCCTCGCCAACATTAGGAATGTCGCGGGTAATTTCTTCCGGTCCCAGCTTGGTGTCACGGGCTTCGGTCTCGTGTTCTTCAATGTGGATAGAGGTAAACACGTCCTCACGAACCAAACGCTCGTTCAAGAGGATGGCGTCCTCGTAGTTGTAACCTTCCCAGGTCACAAAGCCAATCAGCACGTTCTTACCCAGCGCAATTTCGCCACCGGAGCAAGAAGGACCGTCAGCAATAATCTGATTGTCAGTAACGCGCTCGCCAACCACAACAATCGGCCGCTGGTTGATACAGGTGCCTGCATTGCTGCGGGAGAACTTGGTCAGGGTATGGGTCTGCACATCGCCATCGTCATACTTGATAACAATCTCATCGGCAGA
The DNA here is from genome assembly GCA_045644625.1 of Faecousia sp. Taxonomy (GTDB): domain Bacteria; phylum Bacillota; class Clostridia; order Oscillospirales; family Oscillospiraceae; genus Faecousia. The sequence continues at coordinate 10,329 of JAZRHG010000084.1, read as the reverse complement.
AACAGACATAACCTCACCGTTACCGGTAGCCTTCAAACAAACCTCGGAGTCCACAGCTGCTGCATGCTCAATGCCGGTTGCAACAATGGGAGGCTCGGTGGTCAGCAGCGGCACAGCCTGACGCTGCATGTTTGCGCCCATCAGTGCGCGGTTTGCGTCGTCGTTCTGCAGGAACGGGATGAAGGAGGTAGCAATGGAAATCATCATTCTGGGAGACACGTCAATGTAGTCAATCACATTGCGGTCTACCTCGATAAACTCATTGCGGTGACGGCAGGTAATACGGGCATTTGCCAGGCAGCCGTTCTCATCCAAGGGCTCGTTGGCCTGACCGATGTAGAAATCATCTTCCACATCCGCAGTCATATAGTCTACCTGGTCGGTGACCTTGCCGGTTGCCTTGTCTACCTTGCGGTAGGGAGCTTCTACGAAGCCATACTCATTGATCTTGGCAAAGGTAGCCAGGTAGTTAATCAGACCAATGTTGGGACCTTCAGGAGTCTCGATGGGACACATACGACCGTAGTGGGTGTAGTGAATATCACGAACATCGAAGGATGCGCGCTCACGGCTCAAACCGCCGGGACCCAACGCAGACAGACGGCGCTTGTGTGTCAGCTCTGCCAGGGGGTTGTTCTGGTCCATAAACTGAGACAGCGGAGAAGAACCGAAGAATTCTTTGATAACCGCAGTCACAGGACGGATGTTAATCAGGCTCTGGGGTGTGACAGTGTCCAGGTCCTGAACGGTCATACGCTCACGAATAACCCGGTCCAAACGGCTGAAACCGATACGGAACTGGTTCTGCAGCAATTCGCCCACACAACGCAGACGACGGTTGCCCAGATGGTCGATGTCATCGGGTACACCAACGCCCTCAGCCACACAGTTGAGGTAGTTGATGGAAGCCATAATATCATCTACGATGATGTGCTTGGGAACCAGCTCGTCAATCCGCTCGGCGATGGCAGTTTCCCAGTCAATGTCGGGAGTTTCCAGCATTTCCTTCAAAACGCTGAAACGAACCTTTTCCTTCACGCCATACTGCTTGGGATCAAAGTCCACAAAGCCGGCCATATCCACCATATTGTTGGACAGGACCTTCACATTGCGGCCGTTAACCTTCAGCACAGCTTCGTTGACGCCCTTGGCACTAAGCGCCTGCGCCTGCTCACGGCTGATAATCTCACCGGGCATAGCCAGCACTTCACCGGTCATAGGATCGGCAATGGGCTCTGCCAGTTCCTGTCCGGAGATACGGCTCCAAATGTCCATCTTCTTATTGAACTTATAACGACCGACACTGCTGACATCATAACGGTGTGCATCAAACAGCAGACCTTCCAGGTGAGAAATTGCAGTCTCAACTGTGGGAGGTTCACCGGGACGCAGACGGCGATAGATTTCAAGCAATCCCTCTTCTCTGGTCTTGAAGGTATCCTTCTCCAGAGTTGCCAGGATACGGGGGTCGTCGCCGAACATAGCCTTAATCTTCTCATCAGTATCCACACCTAAAGCGCGGATCAGGCAGGTAATGGGCAGCTTGCGGTTCTTGTCAATACGAACCCAGAAAATGTCGGACAGGTCTGTTTCATACTCCAACCAGGCGCCGCGGTAAGGGATTACCGTTGCGGTATAGGTGTGCTGGTCAGGCTTATCTACATCGTGACCGTAGTACATACCGGGGCTACGAACGATCTGGGAGACAATAACACGCTCAGCGCCATTGATCAGGAAGGTGCCGCCATTGGTCATCACAGGGAAATCGCCCATAAAGATTTCCTGCTCTTTGATTTCGTCCGTCTCAGTGTTGCGCAAACGCACACGCACCTTGATGGGCTTTGCATAGGTAGCATCCCGCTCCTTGCACTCCTTGATGGTGTACTTGGGCTTGTCCTCCATGGTGTAATCCAGGAAGCTCAGCTCCAGTTTGCCGGAGAAATCTGTAATGGTACCCACATCACGGAACACTTCACGAAGACCTTCCTCCAGGAACCACTGGTAGGAATCCTTCTGAATCCGCAGCATGTTAGGCATCTTCAGAATTTCTTCGTACTTTGCGTAGGACTTACGCTCGGTCTTTCCGAATTTCTGGTCTGTGACCATTGCCATATGATTCATCACTGCCTTTCTTTCGGCTTTCGCCGGAATACTGTGTTGTTCAAGGTTTGATACGCACGGTCAAGTTGTTACTTTCCAAAAACTCCCCCTTGACAGGTGCGCCGTACTGTGCTAAAATAATTGCAACAAAAGTGGAAATTTGTCCAAAGTGCATATTTCCCATAGTACGGACTAACATTTTACCATATTTTAACTTCCTTGTCAAGAGTGTTTCGGGCAAAAGCCCGATTTTTTTACGCCCAAATATCCAAAAACGGCAGCGGTGCATTTTGCGCCGCTGCCGTTTGTTCTTCTATTGCAAAGCCTTGATTGCTGCCTGGATTTGCGGGTCCTCTTCCGGCAACACAAGCCCGGAATAAATCCTGGCAGACACCTCCTCTGTCACCGGTTGGGTAACTGTCGGTTTCAAGCCGCCCGCCTCAGCTAAACTGACACCCTTTGGTGTGAAATACTTACCAATGGACAACCCCACCGCAGAACCATCCTCCAGCTGATAGGTGTACTGAAAATACCCCTTGCCTACCGTTGGTTCGCCAACGGTAATCGCCCAATCATACTCCTCCAGCGCGGCTGCAAAAAACTCCGCTGCCGAATAACTGTTTCCGTTAAACACCACAGCCATTGGCATCTGAAGGCAGGCATCGTCAGACTCTGTGATATCTTCCACGCCTTGATAATCTACCGTGCGGAAAACTTCACCTGCGGGCAACAAGTAATCCAGCACCTTAACCAATTCCTTTTTGTAGCCGCCGGGATTATTCCGAACATCAAAAATCAGTGCGGTTGCACCCTGTTCCACCAACGTTTCAATTGCTGCAATGGTTTCCTCCGCGCAGCGTTCATCAAAATTGGCTATCGTTACAAGGCCGATACTACCCTCCAGCATCTGTCCTTGCGCAACAGGAACCTGAATATTTTTCCGTTCCACCTGAAACGTGAGCAGTTTCCCATCCCGGATTACGCCGATTTCCACAGTCGTACCCGGTTCGCCCCGTATCAATTCCCGGGCTTTATCAACGCCGTCTTCGGCAATCAATTGGCCGTTTACCACGCTGAGGATATCCCCGGGCAGAATGCCGGCATCTTTTGCACCGCCGGCAGGCTCTACCTGTAAAATCTCAACACCCTGTTCCGTCAATACCGTGGAAATCGTCACGCCGATGCCCACATAGCTGTTATTCATTTGTTCCATATGCGCATCGAATTGAGAGGCGGGAATATAATAACTCCACCGGTCACCTGTCGCCCCCACCATCGCCGCCGCAGCAGCATCCTCCAATTGGATTTTGTCTGTTTCGCCGATATAACATCTGGCAATCAGATTCTCCAATTCCGTAAGCTTAGAATAAGTCTGCTTCGGCAGATACAACGCCATCGTTATACAAGCAGTTATGGCAGACACCAGAATATAACCAGCAATCTGCAATATCCATTTTTCCCTCTTGTCCATGTCCTCACCTCAAAATGCTACATTGCCCACAACCCGTTTTGGGTTGTGGGCATTGCCTTAAATAGGAATATAATTTGCCGGGTTCACATAGTTGCCTTTGTACTGTATGCCAAAGTGCAGGTGGTTGCCGGTGGAAGTTCCGGTAGAGCCAACATAGCCGATTGTCTGACCGGCCGTGACTTTGTCTCCGCCTTTCACTATGTAGTGTGTCATATGCATATAGATGCTGGCAAAACCGTCACCGTGGTCGATTTTTACATAGTAGCCGGCAGAATTGTCCCAGGTAGCAAACACCACAGTACCACTGCGGCTGGCAACAATCGGCGTACCGCGAGGCGCACCCAGGTCTACACCTTTATGGAAACGCCAATCTTTGTAAACAGGGTGAATGCGCCAGCCAAAGGGGCTGGAAAAACGGGTGTAACTACAAGGCACCCTCCAGTTTCCGGTAACCGGCGCATTGGTCGATCCGACGTTTGTGGGTTTCTTTGCCGATTCCTCTTCTTCCTTTGCCGCCTCATAAGCGTCTTGCGTTGCGTTGATGTCCGCCTTCAAATCGCTGGCTTCAGACTCTGCAAAATCCAATAATTTTTGGTACTCTTCTCCAGTGGCAAGCAGGTCAGCAAGAAGCTCATCGGCTTTCTTTCGCTTTGCCTCCAACTCCGTTTCAGATGCTTTCAGCGCAGCTTTATTTTCTTCCAAGCCTGCCATTTCTGTTTCCAAAGCCGCTTTGGTATCTTCCACCAGTTTTGCAGCATCACTCAGCTCTTGCAACCGGCGCTGGTCCGCTGCCGCAATTTCTTCCACCATATTGACTCTATCTAACAAGTCTGTAAAATCATTGGCTTTAAACAAAACGGACCAATAGGACAGTTTTCCGCCCTCTTCCATCGCGCGCAAACGCTCTTTATTCTTCTGGTTCAGCTCTGCCAAGCGAGCCTGCGCCGCATCCAGCTCTTCCTGCTTATCGGCAATCAAACTACCGTATGCCGCAATCTGCTCATTGAGGTTGGTGATTTTTTCGTGCAGCATAAAAATTTGCTTATCGATGGTATTTTTCTGCTCCACAATGTCTTCCATCTCATCTAAATTATCCGACAACTTCCCTTCCAGTTCTTTAATCTCTGCATCAATTTCTTTCTTATCCTTTTTTAATGCATCAAGCTTGTTTTTTAACTCACTGGAACTTGCCTTTGCTGCATCTACAAAGTAGGGCAACACACCCGCAACCAGGCCAAAAACCAATATGAACGCCAAAAAGCCCGCCATAATGGATACAAATAACTTTCTTTTATTCATAATACCCTCTTTTACACATCCATAAACTTCCGGATAGAAGTCCAGCTACCAACAATGCCAACAAACAAACCGGCAGCCACAAATGTTGCAACCATCGGCCACAACAGCTCTGTGAAAGGCACAAAGCTAAACAGCTTCAAAGTGTCAACCAGCTCCAGCCGTGCAATCAGCGCATCATACATCAGCCATTCCAGGCCAAAGGCCAGTGCAGCGCCAACCATACCAAGGGTAAAGCCTTCCACCACGAAAGGCAGACGAATAAAGCCATTGGTCGCGCCCACCATCTTCATAATCGCAATTTCGTCACGGCGGTCATACATTGCCAGTTTAACGGTATTTGAAATAATCAGCAAGCTGACAACCAGCAAAATCGCGATAATGGCCAAAGAAGCAATATGCAAGACTTTTTGCAGCGTGGTGAAACCTTCCGCCAATTCAAAAGCCGCATTGATTTCTGCAACACCGGATATTCCTTCCAGTGCAGCCACCGTTTCCTCCATCAGCTCATTATCCGCAAGTGTTACCACATAGCGGTGACGCAAATAGGACGCTTCTACGCCGGAAACGTTATAGTCAGCCACAAAGTTTTCCAAAGCCTCTTCTCTGGAGACAAACTTTGCGTTCTGCACATTGTCAATATGATTGATTAGCGTACCCACGCTTCTTGCCTCCGCATCCGGAAGCTCGCTGTCGATATACACCAAAATCTCATTGGTCTTATTTAAGTCCTCCACCATAATGTTCACATTATAGGTCAGGATTGAAAAGCTGCCCACAATTAACAGGCACGCCACCGTCACGCAAACAGCAGCAAAAGACATAAATCCGTGCAGGAAAATGCCACGGATGCCTTCTTTTAATAAGTAACCTAAATTATTGATTCTCATAGCTGTAATAACCATCCATTCCGTCGCTGATTACCAAACCGTTTTCCAGCACAATTACCCGTTTGCCAAACCGCTCCACCAAATCCCGCTCATGGGTAACCACCAAAATTGTGGTGCCCAGATTGTTGATTTCCTGAAGCAAGCTCATAATTTCCAGAGAAAGCGCAGGGTCAAGGTTACCGGTGGGCTCGTCGGCAATAATCATTGAAGGATTATTCACCAATGCCCGAGCAATCGCCAAACGTTGCTGCTCGCCGCCGGAAAGTTCGTTGGGATGACGACGGCTCTTATTCTCCAAGCCCACAAGCTCCAGCACATAAGGCACACGGTCGCGAATTTCCTTTTCGTCCGCGCCGATTACGCGCATGGCAAACGCCACATTTTCATACACCGTCTTTGTTTCAATCAGGCGGAAATCCTGAAACACAACACCTACGGTGCGGCGCAAATACGGCACTTCACTTTTGCGAATGCGCTCCAGGGAATATCCGTTCACGTGAACAGAACCGGAGGTAGGCTTCAACTCTCCGGTAATAATTTTTAAAATGGTGGATTTTCCGGAACCGGAAGGCCCAACCAGAAATGCAAATTCGCCATCTTCAATCTGCAGGGAAACACCGCGCAACGCGTGGGTGCCTACACTATAAGATTTGGTAACTTCGGTAAACTCTATCATATCTGCATCTTACTCCATTATATATATGTAACCAAATTGTAACATATTGTAAATGTATTTGTCAACATATGACGCTTATAAAATAATTGGCGTTTTTACCAAAATATATAAAAAACCGGACCGTACAAAATTGTGCGGTCCGATTGATAAAATACCTTAGCGAATATCCCGGGAAGACAGGTACTTACGAACCATCAACGCGACCTTAAAAACAATTGCGTGATCAAACTGACGCAAATCCAAACCGGTGAGTTTCTTGATTTTCTCCAGGCGGTACACCAGCGTGTTTCTGTGAACAAACAGCTTTCGAGAGGTCTCGGAAACGTTCAGGTTGTTCTCAAAAAACTTGTTGATGGTAAACAACGTCTCCTGGTCCAGGGCGTCAATGGTGTTCTTCTTAAATACCTCAGTGAGGAAAATTTCACAAAGTGTGGTAGGCAACTGATAAATCAGTCTGCCAATGCCCAAATTTTCATAATTGATGATGCTCTTTTCGGTGTCAAACACCTTGCCCACATCGATGGCCGTCTGCGCTTCCTTGTACGCATCTGCCAGCTCCCGCAGGTGGGTAACCACGGTGCCGATACCGATGACTGTCTTGATATACAGTTCGTTGCGCAAAGTGTCTTCCACAGCCTTGGCAATTTTATCCAGCTCTTCTGCAGTGGGCTCGCCCGCCAGCTGCTTGACAATGGCAATATCAGACTCATTGATGCTGATAACAAAATCCTGCATCTTATCCGGGAACATACCGGACAGCACATCCACAGTCGCCACATCGCTACGGCCGATTTGCCGTACCAGGAAAACTGCGCGATAGGTCTCGGTAGCAAAATGCAGCTCCTTAGCGCGGACATAAATATCGCCGGGCAGAATATTGTCCATAATGATGTTCTTCACAAACGTTCCGCGGTCATGCTTTTCCTCGTGGAAGGTTTTTGCGTTGTTCAGGGCAATGTACGCAAGATTGCAGTATGTCTTTGCCAACTCATCGTCGCCGGTGCAAAAAACAGCATACTCCAGCATATTGGTGCTGCTCACAATTCCGCGGAAGGTCTTCTGGGCAAAAGTCACAGTCTCTTCCCCTGCTCCGGAAACACGCAGAACAGCATCCGACCAGCGTTCACCCAACAAAGAAACATCTGTACAGGAAACAACTGCACCATCTGTATCCATAACGCCGAAAGTTCTGTCAGACACAGACACCAGCTGCGTAATTACATTTTGAAAAACACCGTTAGACATATTCTAAGCCTCCTCACAAAATTGCACAAAATAGCAATATAACAAAAATGTACGATTATTATATATGATTTTTGCACATTTTGCAAGTAGGTTTTGACATTTTGTCACAAAATACCCTGTCGTTTTTAGTGAAATTACCGATAAAATTCTATTTTTCGGTAAAATCGCGGTTTTTTATAAGAAAAAAACGGAAGATTTATTGGTCATTTTTCCAACAAAACAATCTCTTCTTCCGTCAAAATCCGCACCTGTCCCCGGGGAAGGCCTCCCAAAGCTATATTCCCCTCTTGTCTTCGTTCCAAATAATCCACCGGCATCCCACGGGATGCCATCATCCGGCGTACCTGGTGATATTTACCCTCACACACAGTTATCAGGCTTTCTCCCGGTCCAAGGCTTTCCAATTTAGCAGGCAAACAAACCGTTCCGTCCCCCAGGGTAAGCCCATCTGCAAAAGCCTGCACATCCTCCTGTGTGGCTGCGCCCTGATGCTTGGCATAGTAGACCTTGGGAATTTCCTTTTTGGGGCTGATTAGTCTGTGGAGCAAGTCTCCGTCATTGGTAAAGAGCAGTAATCCCTCGGTCTGTTTATCCAGCCTGCCAACAGGTTTTACATCCTGTTTGCGCAGATCTTCCGGAAGCAGTTCCATAACCGTCTTTTCCGTTGCGTCTACCGTTGCGGTCACATAGCCTGCCGGTTTATTCAGCATTGCCACAATTCTGCCAATCTGCGTTAAACATTCTCCGTCCAAACAGACTTCCTGCTTGTCCACTTTTACGCTTCCGTCGGTAACCACCTTGCCATCCACCGTCACACGGCCGGCTTTCAATATCACTTTCACCTGACTGCGTGTGCCAACGCCACAGTCACACAAGAATTTGTCCAATCGCACCATTATTTCGTTCTACCTTTCCAATTCAGAGAATATAGTGTATCGTCAAACAACCTTTGGGAGGGATTATTATGATGATTATGACCGCTAAGGTCAACTTAAAGAAAATAGCCGTTGTGTTAGCAGCGGTTGTGGGAGTAATTCTTGCCGTCATCCTGCTTTTCGGAGGCAACAGTTCCGCGCCCACCAGCGCACCGGCAGTCAGCAACAATGACAGCCGCGTCCAGTTTCTTCAGAATATGGGATGGGAGGTCAGCACCTCCCCCACCGAGTCGGGGCAGGTAAAAATCCCGCAGGAGATGACTAAAGTATACGAGCGCTATAACGCCCTGCAGAAAAGTCAGGGTTATGACCTGAGCCAATACGCAGGCAAAACCGTTATGCGTTATGTGTATAAGATCAACAACTTCCCCGGCGCAACCGAACCGGTTTACGCCACACTGCTGGTCTATAAAAACCAAATTATCGGCGGAGACATTACCAATACCGGCGCAAAAGGTGTGGTGCAGGGCTTTAAAAAGCAAGAAGCATCCCAGCCTGCAGAAACCATCCCCGCAACAACCGTGCCGGAAACCACATAAACTTATTTTAGCACATCGGACCTCCCTTGACAAGGGCAGTCGGATGTGCTAAACTTTAGCTATCTTCAGGGCAGGGTGAAATTCCCGACCGGCGGTAAAGTCCGCGAGCCTTTGGGCAGGAATCGGTGCAATTCCGATACCGACAGTACAGTCTGGATGGAAGAAGATATACAGATAGGTCTGCTTTATACCAATGCGCCCGAAGTATATCTTCAGGCGCATTTTCTATTTTCAGGGAGGCAACCTATATGCAAAAAGAAAACGTCCGCAAACTAACAGTGATGGCGATGCTTACCGCCGTCTCGGTGATTTTGGTGTATCTGTGCCATTTCCCCCTGTTCCCTGCTGCATCCTTTTTGGAATACGACCCGGCAGATATTCCCATTTTGATTGGAACATTCACGTATGGGCCCATCGCCGGTCTGATTTTGACAGTCGTCGCCAGCGCAGTGCAGGCATTGACTGTCAGCGCACAAAGCGGCGTTTACGGCTTTTTGATGCACATCATCTCCACCGGAACACTTTGCATCACAGCAGGTATTATCTACAAATATAAACATACACGGCTGGGTGCTGCCTTTGCCCTTGCCTGCGGCAGCCTGGCAATGGGCCTTGTGATGTTAGCCGCAAATCATTTCATCACGCCGTTCTTTATGCAAGTTCCAACACAGGTTGTAGATGCGATGCTTTTAACCATCTTCCTCCCATTCAACCTGCTAAAAGCGGTCATAAACTCCGTCATTACCTTCTTCGTCTATAAAACTATTTCAGGACGCTTAATTAAGCACTATACAGCAAAATAACAACAGGCTCCAACCATTTGGTTGGGGCTTAAATTTTACATAAAGATATAAAAAGAGCCAGGATTTCTCCTGACTCTTTTGTGTCCGCGTTACCTATCTTCCCAGGCAGTCGCCCGCCAAGTATTGTCGGCGTACATGTGCTTAACTTCTGTGTTCGGGATGGGAACAGGTGGACCCACATGACAATCAACACGAACTATATATGTTAAAGCCTTGCGGCTCAAACAACTTCTTGGTGACCCGTACCGGATTCGAACCGATGTTAACGGCGTGAGAGGCCGCTGTCTTAACCACTTGACCAACGGGCCATGGTGCACCTTCAGGGACTCGAACCCGGGACCCACTGATTAAGAGTCAGTTGCTCTACCAACTGA
>JAZRHG010000083.1:0-22967 GCA_045644625.1 Faecousia sp. | reverse complement strand
CAATTGACAATTGATAATTGACAATTATTTCCATATTAAAAGCTTTGCCGTGCCGCATCCGGCCCGCCAAATGCAATTACTGTTTGATTTCCTGCATTTCGAAGCACTCGAAGATGTCGCCCTCTTTGATATCGTTGAACTTCAGAATGCTCATACCGCACTCATAACCGGCAGTGACTTCCTTGGCAGCATCCTTAAACCGCTGCAAAGAGCCAACCTCACCTTCGTGAATGACGATATTATCCCGGAGCACACGCACCTGTGCATCACGGCTGACCTTGCCGTCCTTGACCATACAACCGGCAATGGTACCGATGGCAGAAACCTTGTAGGTCATACGCACCTCGGCGTGACCAATCACAACTTCCTCAAACTTGGGTGCCAGCATACCCTTCATCGCAGCCTCAATCTCGTCGATGGCATCGTAAATGACGCGGTAGAAACGCATATCCACGTTGGCGCGCTGACCGCTTGCCTGTGCGCCTGCATCGGGACGGACGTTAAAGCCGACAATGATAGCGCCGGCAGTGGAAGCCAGCAGAATATCGCTTTCGTTGATAGCACCCACACCGGTGTGGATAACTCTGACCCGGACTTCCTCGTTGGAAATCTTCTCCAAGGAAGCCTTCACCGCTTCAGCAGAGCCCTGCACGTCCGCCTTGACAATCAGGGGCAGCTCCTTCATCTGACCTTCCTGCATCTTGGCAAACAGGTTATCCAATGTAACCTTCTGCATTGCGTTGGCGGCTGCATCCTTGGCAGCCTGCTTGCGCTGCTCCACCAATTCTCTTGCCATACGCTCGTCGGTGACCGCATTGAACTCATCACCGGGTGCGGGCACTTCGGCAAGACCGGTAATCTCCACAGGCACGGAAGGACCTGCGGTCTTGACGGTGCGACCCTTGTCGTTGGTCATCACACGCACGTGACCCACGGCAGTGCCGGCAATGACGATATCGCCCTGATTGAGGGTGCCGTTCTGCACCAGCAAGGTGGCGATAGGACCGCGGTTCTTGTCCAGACGGGCCTCGATAACCGTACCTTTTGCGCGGCGGTTGGGGTTGGCCTTCAGCTCCTGCACCTCGGCAGTGAGCAGCACCATTTCCAAAAGGTCTTCCAAGCCCATACCGGTCTTGGCAGAGATGGGAACGATGACCGTATCGCCGCCCCATTCTTCGGGGATTAATTCGTGCTCAGTCAGCTGCTGCTTAATCTTGTCAGGGTTTGCTTCAGGCTTATCCATCTTGTTGATGGCAACAATGATGGGCACTTCGGCTGCCTTGGCGTGGTTGATAGACTCAATGGTCTGGGGCATAATGCCGTCATCGGCAGCCACCACCAGAATGGCAATGTCCGTAGACTTTGCGCCACGGGCACGCATAGAGGTAAAGGCTGCGTGACCGGGGGTATCCAGGAAGGTAATCATCTGACCATTAATTTCCACAGTGTAAGCGCCGATATGCTGGGTAATGCCGCCAGCCTCACCGGTAGTCACATTGGTCTTACGGGTGGCGTCCAGAGTGGGAGTCTTGCCGTGGTCAACGTGACCCATAACCACCACAACGGGGGCGCGGGTGACCAGCTCTTCGGCAGTATCCACGTGGTCGTCAATGATCCGCTCTTCGATGGTAACGGTGATTTCCTTTTCCACCTTGCAGCCCAGTTCTACGGCTACAAATTCAGCAGTGTCAAAGTCAATGGTCTGATTGATGGCGGCAATCACGCCGTTTTTCATCAGGCACTTGATGACCTCTGCAGCTGTTTTCTTCATACGGGAAGCCAATTCGCCCACGGTAATTTCGTCGGGAATTTTCACGGTAACAGGGGCTTTGCGCGCCACTTCCATCTGCAAGCGGCGCAGCTTTTCCTGCTCCTCGTTACGGGCCTTGTTGCCCTTGAACTTGTTGTCCTTTTTGTTCTGCTGCTGACCCTTTTTACCAAACTTCTGCTTGCCGCCCTGATAGTCCTGCACCCGCTGGTCAACCAGGTTATCCACATCGTCGAAACGGCGTACATTGACCTGCACCGCAGAGGTATCCACCACACGGCGCTCTCTTTTGCGCTCGGGCTCGGCGGGCTTTGCAGGCTTTTCCTGCTTGGGCGCAGCTTTGGGAGCTTCCTGCTTGGGCTGCTCCTGCTTGGGGGCAGCCTTCTGAGCAGGCTTTTCTTCCTTCACTTCTGCCTTGGGTTCTTCCTTCTTGGGGGCAGGCTGCACTGCAAACACCACCTCCAAAGAGGAAATCTGATTGGTCTGGGTAATATAGTCAAACACAACATTCAGCTCTTCTTCTGTGAGAACCTGTGTGTTGGATTTGGGCTTTTCAAAAAACTGCTCCACAATTTGAGCAATCTGCTTGGGTGCAACACCAAAATCCGATGCAACATCTCTCAAACGGTATTTCTCTAAACTCATATTCGCACCTCCGATAATCGTTACTTTTTCTTGCCGTATTGCTTGTTCTTCCGATGGGCCTTTTCCTCTGCCTGACGCTTTTGAATGCGTTTTGTTCTCTCTGCCAGACTTTCCAGCACATCCGAATAAGCTTCCGGATTGGGCAAGGCTTTCACAAAGGCCAGCGCCAACGCAGCATCGGTAAAAGCTCCGATGGCAAGGCTGGTCCGACCAACGGCCTGTCCCAGCATATCCTTGGAAAAAGGAGTCTTTATGCACTGCTGACCGGTACCTGCCACAAAGCTTTTTGCTCTACGCCAGGTGTGGTCGGAAGCATCCGCGGCAACCACAACCAACCGGGCTTTCTGCGCCCGCGCGGCAGCACCTACCGGCTCTTCTCCCAACTCAAGTCGCCCGGCTTTCCGGGCTAAGGCCATATAATTCAGCGACTTATCCACGGTCTGCCGCCTCCATTTCCTTCAAAAGGCGGTCATAGACCTCATCCGGGATGGGCACTTCCAAGCTCCGCTCCAGGCTTTTGGCTTTCTGCGCCTTTTTCAGGCACTGGACATCGGGGCAAACGTAAGCGCCTCTGCCGTTGAGCTTTCCGCTAAAGTCCAGGCTGACCACGCCGTCGGTTCCCCGCACGACCCGTATCAGCTCTTTCTTGGCTTTCCGCTCCCGGCAACCCATACATTGACGCTGAGGGATTTTCTTCTGCATATTGCTCCCTCCTGATTTTCTTTCTTATTCTGCCTGACTTTCCGGCTTAATATCAATCTTGTAGCCGGTGAGCCGTGCAGCCAAACGGGCGTTCTGACCCTCCTTGCCAATGGCAAGGCTCAACTGATTATCCGGCACGATGACTGTGCAGGCCTTCTGTCCGGCAATGGGGGTCACGCTGATGACCTCTGCAGGAGACAGGGCTGCGCGGACATACTCGCAGGGGTCTTCGCTCCACACAACAATGTCAATCTTCTCACCGCACAGCTCCTCCACAACAGCGCCTACACGGCCGCCGCGGGGACCGACACATGCGCCCACAGGATCGATGTCCTCCATCGCAGCGCGGACCGCAATCTTGCTGCGGCTGCCGGGCTCACGGGCGATGTTGCGGATTTCCACCTGGCCGTCGGCAATTTCCGGGGTCTCCAGTTCAAACAGACGGCGCACCAAATTGGGGTGGGTACGGGAAACGTGAATCAGCGGACCGCGGTTTGCCTTGTGTACCTCCAAAACATACACGCGGATCAACTCGCCGGGTGCAAAGCTCTCGCCGGGGATTTGCTCGGAAGCGCGAAGAACCGCATCACTTTGATCATTGCCCTGACCGATGCGGACAAACACATCGCCGGTGGGGTCCACACGCAGCACCGTGCCGGTGAGCATTTCCTGTGCCTTGGAGGAGTAGCTTTCAAAGATTGCGCCACGCTCTGCCTCGCGAATACCCTGAATGACCACCTGCTTGGCAGTCTGGGCGGCAATTCTGCCGAACTTCTGAATGTCGATTTCCTGACGGATGGCATCGCCCAGCTTCACATTGGGGTCTAACTTCTGTGCAGCATCGATGTGGATTTCCAAAGCGGTGTCCTCTACTTCTTCCACCACAGTCTTTACCAGATACATAGAAAGTCCCTGCTCGGACAAATCTACTTCCACATTTTCGCCGGGGATATCCCGATGGTCTTCACGGTCTTTCCGGTACGCATTGGTCAGCGCCTGCTTCAGCCGCTCCACCATATACTCCACGGGAATGCCCTTGATTTTCTCCAAATCCCGTAAAGAGGCGAAAATCTCAGCGCCGATATCTACCTTGGGCGCTGCCTGCTTCTTGGCTTTTGTATTTCTTGCCATTTTACTTCCTCCTGTTAAAACTCTACGCGAAGCCGCGCCAGGGCGACCTCGGATTTTTCAAATGTAATGGTCTCTTTGCCGGCCTGTACGGTGATGCGACCGTCTTCATAGCCCTGCAGCACACAGGGAATTTCCTTTAAGCCATTTCTGGGGCGGTACAATTTAATCATAATGGGACTTCCCATAAAGGCTTCAAAATCACCGGGGCGTTTCAGCGCCCGCTCCAACCCTGCCGAGCAAACCTCGAAATGATAGCTCTCGGAAATGGGGTCTTTCTCGTCCAGCACCGGGTCTACCGCGCGGTGGATTTTCTCACAGTCCTCAATATCCACGCCGCCGTCCTTATCAATATAAAGACGCAAAAAACGCTCAGAGCCTTCCCGGACGTACTCCACATCCCACAGCTTGCAGCCGAAGCCTTCCACAATGGGCTTTGCAAAGCTTTCCACTTGTTCGGTTACTTTCATCGCGTACCTCCTTTGCCAAGAAAAAGAGAGGGGTTTGCGCCCCTCTCTTTCCATACTTTATTTACTTACCATGGGTAGTATAACACGGTAAAGTTGGTTTTGCAAGGGTTTTTTCGGAGAAAATCCAATTTTTTCAAAAATATTTTCATCCTCTTAGCCTACAGGAAGCCCCTGCACATATTTCTGGTCCCAACTATCGTCAAAGATTTTCATCACCTGACGCACCTGTGTGAAGTCTTTTGCCAGCTCGGATAACACCGCTGTGGTCTCCAGCGATTCCAAATAAAACTCCGGAAGCGCCTCCACGCCCAGCTTTGCGCCCATCATCGCGCCGGTAAGCGCGCCTACGCAGCCGCTGCGTCCGGAATGGTTTACCGACACAATCATGGCCTCGTCAAAGTTTGCCATATGAATGGTGCTGGCATACACCGCGCCGGCAACGCATTCTGCCGCGGTGGTGCAGCCCAAAAGGGTCATCGCCGCCAAGGGGGAAAGCTCCACATCCTTGGTCAGGCTGATTGCCCGCTTCACCCCGGCAACCACCGTCTGGGTCTGGGGATACTGCGCATCGTACTGCTGCTCCATCAGGTCACAGACCTTCAGGAAAATATCGGGAAGCTTTGCTTCCGGCTGCTGCAGAATGCCCGCAATGGCATAGGCAACAAAGCTTCCGGACAAAAACGCCTCCGGCTGCCCGTGGGTAAATGCCACCGCCTCCGCGCCAAGCCTGCCCACCTGCTCCCGGGTCATTTTGCCCTGCTCCGCCGCAAGGCCCACCGCCACCGCAGTCGTCAACGCGCCGGGGAATATGGAGCGGAACACCGGCTTTTCCGGTGTACCCAAAGTCTCCCGCCGCAAAGCATCCAGCATACTGGTGTCCATACAGTGCCGGCGGCGCATTTCGGGAACCTGGGCAACCCAGCAAAAGGTTTTTTCTGCCCCGCCCCAAAACTGCTGGCTTTTCGCCCACTCCCGCAGGCCGAGGGCAATGAATTTTCCGTAATTTTCCGGTTTGCCGCGAATGGCGCCCAGCAAAAGTCCGTTATATACAAAGGTGGCAAGCTGGGTGTAGGAGGTGTTGTCCGCGCTGCCGTTGGCAAGGTCATAGCCTAAAAGCCCGTTGGGACCGTACATCTCGGAAATTTCCGCCCAGGTTTTCTTGTCCACAGGATAGCCCATGGCATCTCCCACCGCAAGACCTAACAAACAGCCTTGATAGGCGCTTAATTTATTCTCCATTGGGCCACCTCCTTTTTCTTTGTATTATACCGCGAAAAATGTCATATGGCAAGATTTTCCCGTTGCCAAATCAGAAGCAGACTTCCGTTTTCCACCCAAATCTCCGCTTCTTCCCCTGTAAAGTGGTTGCTGACCCCCAAAGGCATTCCCGCCTGCAGGGTTGCATTTTCCAAATTGTATTTCAGTCCCCGCAAGGTTACGCCCTTAGCATCAGCGCCCATACAAAACACCGACAAAATGCCCTGTTGGGTTTTGGGGAAGGTAATCCTGTCGTTTTTAATCACTGTGGCTATCTGCTTCAGCCCCGCCAAATAGCCCCGACTGTTGCGGTCTGCCAAATATTGCAACGTTTGGAAATTGGCAACGGTGTGGTCCACCCGCTCTCCGTCCAGTCCGCCGTAAATCACAAACCGGTCACAGCCTTCTTCCAAGCCCATCCGGACAGCCAGCATCGCATCGGTATCGTCTTTTTCCACAGGAAATACCTGTGCACCCTCCGGCACGTAACCAAGAGAGTCAAAATCCCCCAAAATCACATCAGGCTGCAGCTGCAAGGCGCGGGTGTGCGTTAAGCCGCCGTCGGCAGCAATCACAAAATCGGTTTCCCCAATGGGCTCTATTAAATTTTCAAACCCGCCGGCGCAAAAAATCACGCAGTTTTTCACCCCGCACCCCTCCTTTTTCTGCATTTTTCTCATTTTACCACAGTTTTTCCAAAAACGAAACCCCTGAATATACATTTCTGCATTTGTATGCATTTGGATACGCGTGGATGTTTTGTCATGCACCCGATGCCAACTACAACTACAACTACAATTACAACTACAATTACAACTACAAATACAAATACAAAAACAAATATCAACTACAGAAATCAAATGCGGACTTTGGCTTTCGCCCTGTCCGCCGGCTATGACATACATATATTTTTTATGATTTCTTTTAGGAACTGATTGCCACAACCAGTCTGCGGACTGGTTTCGCAATGACAGCGGAAAACAGGATGTCACTGCAAGCACCAAAGGTGCGTGGCAGTCAGGAAATATTCCTTATAAATGTTTTGCAGGCTGTGCCGGGTGGCACAGCCTGCATTTGTTATATCAGGAAAGCTCGATGCGGATATCGCCGGTGCCGGTGGTGATTTCACAAATGCCCAGCTTGTTTAAATCCATACTCACATAAATCTTGTCGCCATCGGCAGAAGTAATTTCTCCCTTTCCCACACTTTCTTTGGGCAGGTCAGGTACCTTCACATCGCCGGTGCCAGTCTTGGTGATGAAAACCATATTGGAAAGCAGGGTGCCGGTTACATCACCGGTGCCGGTCTGTACCGACATGGCATTACCGCTGAAACGGTCAAACCGAACATCGCCGGTGCCGGTTTTGGCAACCAAACTCTGGGTTGCGGTTGTGCGGGCGAGGCGGATATCACCGGTGGTGGTTTTTGCGGTCAGGTTGTGACAGCCGGTGTTGTCTACGAAAATATCGCCGGTGGACACGGAAAGCAGCAGGTTGTTCACCTGACTTCCCTGCCATTTGATATCCCCGGTGGTGGTTGCAATATCTGCCCAGCCAAAGGAGAAGTCCTTGGGGATTTCCACATCGGCAGTGCGGCAGCTCACCGTCAGCTCCTGATAGGTTTGCCAGGGAAGCCGCACCGTTACGCTATGGAAATCTCCGAAATTTACACCAATTTTTTCATACCACATCCGGTTATCCTCGGTGGTGATGGTCAGGGTGTTATGCTCCACGGAAACCTTATGGACATAGTTGACCTCCTCCAGACAAATCACCTGGCAAGTACCGTCTTTGGAAAACTCCAGACGCACATCGCTGATGGCGGTGTCAATTGAGATTTTGGTGAAATCTTCTTCTACATTATGCATATTCGCTGTCAGCCGCGCCAGGGTCAGCTTGGAAAAATCAAAATTCACTGCAATCAGTCCCGCCGTACCAATCACAAGACCTGCCACAATCAAACAAACGGAAAGGATGATAATACTCTTTTTCATCGTCAGTGCTCCTTTCTAAGCAGTTTCTTCAGAGCGTTGACACACAGCTTCATAAGCCGGTTGCTGCCCCAAAAGCCCAAAATTGCCAGTCCGCCGCAGACAAGGGCGCTGCCAAACAAGAATGCCGCGCCTGCAAAATTGCACTGGAACAGATATAGCAGGCTGCTCAGCAGGCCGCCAAAGAAGCAGGCAGCAAGGGAAACATCCACGGCATAAATCGTTGCAATCAGAGCGATGACCACCGCGGCAGCTGCCATAAGCAGCGGAAACCACACAGGAAAACCTAAAATCAGCAGGACAATCTCCCAGGCTTTCATTTTCCGACGGGATTTTTGCAGCATTAGTGGCTCGGCAATTTCCTCCACCGCGCCCATATCCGCCACCGCTTCTTCCTCGGAAAGACCCTCTTCCATACGGTCCTCAATCATTTCCCGGTAATACTCTATCGTGCGCTGAATATCTTCCTCCGGAAGTCCTTTCAGCCGCTTTTGCAGCTGCAACAAAAAGGTGTTCTTATCCATTGTCATCCTCCTTTGCCACAAAATCATAGATGGCAACCATCTGCTTCCATTCGGTCCGGAACTCCGCAATTCTTGCAAGTCCTTTTTCGGTGATGCGGTAGTATTTCCGCAGTCTGCCGTTATGCGCGGCAGAGCGGACGGTGAGCAGCTCTGCTGCCTCCAGCCGCCGCAAAATGGGGTATAGGGTGGACTCGGAGATTTCTACAAAGGGCTTCATATCCTTGATAATCTGATAGCCGTAGGAGTCCTTATTCTTAATGGCGGCAAGGACACACACGTCCAGTAGCCCCCGCTTGAGCTGAATATCCATAAAATACCTCCCCTCGCATAATACTATACAACGCATAGTATTGTTTGTCAAGATAATTTTCTGTGACGGACAAAAAGGCACAAACCTCCCCCGCTTTTTCTGCGCGTGTCCGGATAACCGGAAACAGCCCCCGAAAACAAAGTTGTTTTCGGGGGCTGCTAACAGGTTGTTATGGTTTCATCAGCTTTTCTTCATCCAAGTGATTGTGGAGCACTTGTTCAAACCGTATTTGCTGGTATTGCAGGAAAGCATAAATGTCTCTCCGCCATATTCAATATAGATATACGCATAGGTTGTTTTGCTCTTCAAGAACACCATCTTCTCGTCCAGGCAAAGAACGCCTGCCTTGCTGCTGCCAGCAGGAACTGTGAAGCTCTTACAGAAACTATCCGAGAAGAGTTCTTGCACATCTGCAGAATCGCCGCCGCAGTAGACCCAGCCCCGGTTAATCACCTTCAGGGGGCGGCTGCTTTCGTTATCGATAACAAATGCATAGGAATTGGAGTAGCTAATCTGAGAAGAGATAAACACGGAAATATCCGGATACTCCACATCGATTGTCACCTTGCAGGAGCTCTTATATGTCTTACCCTTGTATGTAAATTTACCGGTGACAGTAACCGTACCCTTGCCCAGTGCCGTCAGCTTGCCGGAGGAAGAAATCTTCGCCAGTTTCTTGTTGTTGACAGACCAGGTCACCTTGCCCTTCGGCGTGGTGGTCGCGGTAATTTTTTGGCTGGTGCCGATATACATCGAGGTTGCTGCCGGTTTTAGCTTAATCGTAGGCGTTGCAATCTTCAGCTTAATTTTCTGGCTCACCTTGCCGGATTTTACGGTAATGGTCACAGTACCGGCCTTGACCGCCTTGATCACGCCCTTGGAATCGACGGTAGCAATCTTCTTGTTGGAGCTGGTGTAAGTAATCTTGGCGTTGCTCTTTGCGCCAATCTTAATTGTATCACCGATGTATCCGGTCAGGCTGGTTTTAATTGTGGGGGAAATCGTATAGGTGACAGTCTTTTTGCCACTGTAATTGCCTTTGAAGGTGATGACAATCTTGTAGGTTCCCACATTCTTGCGGCCCGAAGGATATTGGATGGTATAGTCCCTCTTATTCTTCAGTGTGTTGCCGTTGGCATCCTTTAAAGTAAGGGTGGGTGTCTGTACCTTTGCGTTATACGCAAAGGCCGTCTTGTTCTGCTTGACCGTAACCTTGGAGGCAGGTGCAGGATTAATTTTATAGGTAAAGACCTTGCTGCCGGAATAATAACCCTTAAGTTTGACAACAACCTTGTAGGTGCCGGCGTTCTTGCTGCCGCTGGAATAGGTGACCGTATAATAGGCAGAGGAAAGGTTTTTGCCCTGACTGTCCTTCACCACAACCTTGGGCCGTTGTACCTTGCCATTGTAGGTGAATTTGGTAGCAGAGATTGTAACCTTAGAAACCTTGTACACTGCTTTCTTGCTGGCCACTACCTTGCAAAGCGCACACTGTTTTGCAATATAGCCATTGGCAGAAACAGTTGCCTTCTTCACCACCGTCTTATAGCTATGCGGTGCAGTACGAACGCCCTTGCAACGGTCACAGGTGGTGTCGCAAACATTGGTAAAGGTGTGACCCAGCGCCTTGCCTGTTGTGGCTTTGCAAAGCGCACAGGTGGCAGGTGTCTTACAGGTTGCAGCCTTCCATTTGTGGGTAACTTTACGGGTCTGATTGCAGATATTACAAGCATTATCACAGGCATTGTCATAAATATGACCGGGGATAATGCCACTGGGGGTGTTGCAAATCCGGCAAACAGTCTCTTGCAGACATCCCACGGTTATAAAGTCGTGGGTAATCAAACGGGTTGTTCCGCACAGATTGCAATCCGTGTCGCAAGCGTGGTCCCAGCTATGGGGCGGTGTTCTAACCTCGTCACAGGCATTACATGCAACATCACAATCGTCATCATAGGTATGCCCGCTTGCTTCGCCCTGGGTTAAGCCACAAATTGCACAAGTTTCCGGTACCGTGCAGGAACCTTCCGAGAAGTCGTGACTATGGGTTCCGGAAATCATAATGTCATAGGAGCCGGAAGTATATGAGGAATAATAACGGGACGTTAAAACATACGTTACACCGGCTGTCATATAATAGGAAATTTGGAAATTTCTGTTTCCATTATAATCATCGTTATATGCCAGCTGGGTTGTGCCGGTTTCATCGTAAATTGCACCGACAGTATCGCCTGTGGCATACGAGGTAAATTCATAGGTATCGGAATATTCCGGAGTAAAGATACCCACAGAATTTCTGCCATCGCCGGCGATATAGACGGTTTTTCTGACACCGTCATACATCCTGTATTCTTCCAGTTGGTCCGCGCCGCCGTCTAATACGTTCCGTTCAGAAGTGGCACCGATGTACGCACTCTTCGTGTCCTCCTCTGCTGCAAAGGTGTAAAAAGGCACGAACGTTGCCAACGTGACCAAAACCAGCAGCATGGATAATACTCGCTTAAACATATAGCTTCCTCCTTATTTTGTCTTTGATACATATACAAACATATCACATACAGCGCACTATTGCAAGCTTTTTTCCGAAAAATCCCTGTCAACGGCTTCGTTTTTGGAAACTTCTCCTGCGCTATGTGCCTGTATAGGCTCAGCCGTTAAAAAATCCGGACGACTAAGCGTCCGGATTTTCTTGCTGTTCTACTGTTTCTTGCGGTTGGGTTTCTTCCGGGATTGTTTCTTCTGTCACCGTTTCCGCCGGCTGGGTTTCTTCCGGCACGGTCTCTTCCGCTGCCGTTTCTTCCGGAACAGTTTCTGCTGCAGTCGGCTCTGTTTCCGCCTGCGGGGGCGCTTCCTGCTCGGGGATTGCAATTTCCGGCATTATCAGCGCAGCCGGTACGCCCATTGCGCCGTTTCCGATTTCCTGCGTACCCACTGTCTTGCCGGACAGCGCCGCATCCACTGCATCGGCACAAGCCTGCGCCAGCGCAGCGGAGTCATAGTGCACCGCAAGCAGCTGCTCCGGGGTGTTCTCCCCCGCAGTACTTTGCCCGGTAATCATCGGCCAGCTTTCCCGGGGGCACTGGCGGGCATTTAGCGCGCCAACCCAGGCCTCTGTCAGCGCATCATTGCCGGCGACCAGAATGTCCGGCCAAGTTCCTTCCGGGTAATCCATCAGCAGATTTTCGCACCGCGCCTGGATTGCACCGGCGTCCAAAGTCTTCACGGAAGTATCCTCAAAGCTGACCCGTCCGCTGGGAGAAACCAGCACGCCTGCATCCAGGTAGCTTTTTAAGCTTTCCATCAGCCCTTGATAAAAAAGGTAATTTCCGTGGTTTTGATAGGTATCCATCAAAAATTCCACCGTATAGCTGCGGTTTTCCGCCTGTGCTGTTTCCAGTGACTTTGCTGCAATCAGCGCCTGCGCCACAGTTTGACCCACAAAGTGGTAGTCAAAGCTTACATAGCCGGTGACGTCATCGGTGTTCACCAAAAGCCGGTCATAGGCAATGACGGGAATGCCCGCCTGCTTTACCCCGGGCAAGCTTTGGCTGAGCAGGGCAGAGTCCACCGCCGCCACAATCAGGCACTGCACATTTTCTTCCGTCAGTTTGCCGATTTGCTCCGCCTGGACTTGCGCGCTGTCGGTTGCGTCCTGCAAAAGCACCTGATAGCCCTTTGCTTCCAGCGCCTCTTTCAGGGCAGCGCCTTCTTCCATCCACCGCGGTTCTGTTTGATTGGGCAGGCAAAGCCCCACCGGAATGCGCACTGCCTCGGTGGTTTCTGCTATGGTAGTTTCTATTGTTGTGGTCTGCACCGGCTCCTGACTGTTGCAGCCGCAAAAAGATAGGAGCAATGCCACACACAGCAAAACGCCCAGCCATTTCTTCATAAGCTTACCTCTTGTTCTTATGGTAAATAATTGCCAAACCCTTTAGCACTAAGTCTTCCTGATACAAAATTTCGTGGGTGCAATGGGGCACGATTTTCTTAGCAAGACCACCGGTGGCAACCAGGCTGGCTTGGCAGCCCAGCTCCTTTTCAAACCGGTCAATCATACCGTCCATCAAGGACGCCGTTCCAAACACCGCGCCGCTTTGCATAGACTCGGCTGCGGTGGTATTGATGCACTTTTTAGGTGCTTCAATCGGCACTTTCTGCAAAAGCGAAGTGCCCGCAGACAGGGCATTCATCGAAAGGGCTACGCCGGGAACAATGGCGCCGCCAATATACTTATTGCCCTTATCCACCACGGTAATGGTGGTGGCAGTGCCCAAATCAAACACAATCACCGGCAGCGGCATTTCTGCCATAGCCGCCACACTGGCAGCCACAATATCCGCGCCCAAGCTACCCGGGTCTTCAATCATAATGTTGAGCCCCGTTTTCAAGCCTGCGCCCAGCACCAACGCCCGCACGCCGATGATTTTTTCCACGGCGGTACGGAAAATTTCCGTCAGCGGCGGCACCACAGAGCCGATAATCGCGCCCTCAATATTGCCGCAGTCCAAGCCGTTAAAGCTTAAAATACCCTGCATGGAAGCGGCATACTCATCCTCGGTTTTTTTCAGGTCCGTCACCATCCGAAACTGGCGGACCACCTCATTTTTTTCATTCAGGCAACCAAACACCACGTTGGAGTTGCCGATATCAATGGCAAGAAGCATATTAGCCTCCTTATTTTTTTCCTAATTTAATCAAGCGAATACACACCGGAGCCAGCAAAATATTCACGCCCAGCTCAATTAAAAAGTTTGTACCCACAAGGCCAATAATCATATAACTGCCGGTGCTTCCAAAGCCTGCCGCTTCACCCCACTGGGTAATGGTGGGCATAAAGAAAGCAAGACAGCCCAGCAGAAACACACCGGTGTTCACAACAGGGCAGGCAATTGCCGCCAGCACCACAGCCGCCGTCCGGCTGTGCTTTTCCAAAAGCTTGTAGATAAGGCCTGCCACCAAACCGCAGCAAGTGCCCTTCAAAAGCACCACCAGCACCGTTGCCAGAGGATTCACCGCCATAAAGGCCGCGGCATCTCCTGTGAGCAGCACCGCACAACCAAAGACAAAGCCCAATACGGCGCCGGACTTCCAGTTGTACACCGCCGCACCCACCACAATGGGCACCAGTGTCAATGTAATGGAGAACATCGCAAACCGCAATTGCATGCTCACCAGCTGCAATACCACCACAATGGCGGAAAACAGCGCCACACCTACCATGTTTCTTGTTTTCGTATTCATTTGTCATTCCTCCTGCTGTCGTTCCGGATCTGCCGGATACAACGCTGAATTTTTGAGCATAGCTCAAAAGCATTATAACGAAAAAACTTGTCCATTGCAAGAAAAAAAACAAATATTCCCTTTGCATTGATTGACAGAGAATGTTATAATGGTATCACATATAGAAAAAGAACCGAGGGTGTCCTATGCAAAAAACAAAAGCGCTCGGGCAGGAGCTGCGGAAAAACTTAATGGTGAACGACCCCGTTCCGCACCTGATTGCCAAAATGGCCATTCCCACAATCGTGGCATTTTTAATCAACTCCATTTATTCTCTGGCAGATACCTATTTTGTCAGCGGACTTGGCACCAACGCCACCGCCGCCGTCAGCGTCAACGCATCGTTGGACCAGCTGATTATGATGTGCGGCTCTATGCTGGCCATCGGCGCCAACAGCTACATTGCCCGCCTTTTGGGTGAAAACAACGAGAAAAAGGCATCGCAAGTACTCTCCACTGCCTTTATTCTGGCTGCCATCGTGGGCACCGTGCTTTTGGTGTTCGGCACGATTTTTATCACCCCTATGGTGCGTCTTCTGGGCGCTACCCCCACCTGCGAAAACTATGCGGTGGACTACGCCTCCTATGTGCTGTATGCCGCGCCGTTTATGGCAACCAGCTTTGTAATGAACCAGTGCCTGCGCAGCGAGGGCAGCGCCACACTCTCTATGATTGGTATGGGCTTTGGCGGCATTTTAAACTGCGTGTTAGACCCGATTTTTATTCTGAGCGCAGGCGACCCTCTGTTTGGGGACGCCATCCGGATGCCCTTCGGTCTGGGTATGGGTGTGCAAGGCGCATCCCTGGCAACCGCCATTTCCAAGGTGGTCAGTTTTGGTATTTTAATTTTCCCCTACTTAGCCAAAAAGAGCCTGCTGCATTTATCCGTCAAAAACTTCCACTGCTCCAAGGATATTGTGGGGCAAATTGTGAGCATCGGTTCTTCTTCTATGTTCCGCAATGCCTTGTCTGTGGTTTCTGCCATTTTGCTGAACGACTTAGCCGGTAATATCTCCGACTCGGTGCTGGCAGGCATCGGCGTGACCACCAAGGTTATGATGTTCCCCTTCAGTATCATCTTGGGCTTCGGCTCCGGTTTTCAGCCGGTGGCGGGTTTTAACTGGGGTGCCAAGCGGTATGACAGAGTGCAGGAAAGCTACCGGTTTTCTGCCATTGTTGCCTTTGTGGGCGGTCTGATTATGGCAGCTTTCCTGGTGGTCTTTGCCGACCCCATCATTGTGGCTTTTGCCGGAGATGACCCCCAAATGCGGGAATTGGGCAGCCTGTGTATCCTTCTGCAATCCGTGGTCCTGCCCATTCACGGCTGGGTGGCGGTGGTGAATATGCTCTGCGCAGGTCTGGGCAATGCCAAGGGCGCATTTATCCTGGCAACCGCCCGACAGGGCACCTGCTTCCTGCCGTTTTTGTATCCCCTGGCTTACTTGTTCGGTGCTTACGGTATCGTTTCCGTACAAGCCATTGCGGACGTTCTGTCTTTGGCTCTGGCCATTCCCATTATCATCGGAATGCTTAAAAAAATCAAAACTGCCCGTCTTGCGGCTGAAACAACACAAGGAGAAGTTTTATGAAAATAACAAACGATATTCTGTATATTGGTGTAAACGACCATCAGGTGGACCTGTTTGAGGGTCAGTATGTTGTCCCCAACGGTATGTCCTACAATTCCTATGTGATTATGGACGAAAAGGTTGCCGTTATGGATACGGTTGATAAGAATTTTAAGGCGCAATGGCTGGAAAATTTGGAAAAAGCACTGGATGGCCGCAAGCCCGACTATCTGGTTGTCCACCATATGGAGCCGGACCACTCTGCCAACATTGCCGCATTTTTGACCGCCTATCCGGAAGCAACCGTTGTTTCTTCTGCCAAGGCATTTACGATGATGCAGCAGTTCTTCGGCACAGATTACGCAGACCGCCGCATTGTGGTTGGTGAGGGCGATACCCTTTGTCTCGGCAAGCACACCCTGGCATTTGTCGCCGCACCCATGGTCCACTGGCCGGAGGTCATTGTTTCCTATGATGTTTGCGACAAGGTGCTGTTCTCTGCTGACGGCTTCGGCAAGTTCGGCGCATTGGATGTTGAAGAAGACTGGGCCTGCGAAGCCCGTCGCTACTTCATCGGCATCGTAGGCAAGTACGGTCTGCCGGTGCAAAACCTGCTGAAAAAGCCCGCCACTTTGGACATTTCCATTATCTGCCCCCTCCACGGACCGGGTCTCACCGAAAATTTGGGCTATTACATCAATCTTTATGATATTTGGTCCTCCTACCGTCCCGAGGAAGAGGGCGTGCTGATTGCCTACACCTCTGTTTACGGCCACACCAAGGAGGCAGTGGAGCTGCTGGCGGCAGAATTAGAGAAAAACGGCTGCCCCAATGTCACCGTTGCTGACCTTGCCCGGGATGATATGGCAGAAGCTGTGGAGGATGCCTTCCGTTACAGCAAGTTGGTGCTGGCGACCACCACTTACAATAACGATATCTTCCCCTATATGAACACCTTCATTCACCATTTGACCGAGCGGCTCTACCAAAACCGCACCGTGGCATTTGTGGAAAACGGCTCCTGGGCACCCAACGCCACCAAGGTGATGAAGAAGCTGCTGGAAAACAGCAAGAATATCACCTACACCGAAAACAATGTGACCATCCTCTCCGCCCTCAGCGACGAAAGCCGCAACCAAATTGTTGCGCTGGCACAAGAGCTTTGCAAGTAAAAAAGATACAGGCACAACCGACAAAACGGTTGTGCCTGTTTTTTAATGGTGATGGTGGTGATGACACCCTTGTTCCGTCTGCTCCACCCGGCATATTTTCGCCTTGCAAGGCTCGTTTTCCTTTTCTAATTCTAATGTTGCGTGACCAACGCCAAATTCTTGAAGCTCCTCGCGGACAAGGGCTTTGATTATACTTGGCTCGCCATTTGTGACGATATGCGCGGTAGCATAATTGTTTTGCCCGTCCAGGCTCCAAAGGTGGATATGATGCACACCCAAAACACCTTCGATGTGCAGAAGGTGTTTTTTGATTTCCTTTATATCCATACCCCGGGGCGATTTTTCCAAAAACAGTTCTGCCACCTCCCGCAAATTGCCGATGGCGTGGATAAGAATAAACACCGCCACACCGATAGACAAAATCGGGTCAAGGATTACCCAATGGGTAAACCGCATAATGAGCGCGCCAAGGAGCACCACCGCCCAACCCAGCACATCCTCCAGCATATGCAGATTGACGGCTTTTTGATTAAGAGAATGACCGCCGTGGGTCACATAAGCTGCCACCAAATTTACCCCAACACCAATCACCGCAAACACCAGCATTCCGCCGTAATCCACAGGCTTTGGCGCAAATATGCGGGCAACCGCATGATAAATCACCAGGATAGACCCTAACAGCAGAATAAGGCTTGTAATCGCGCCCCCGAGAACGGAATATCTTCCGTAACCGTAAGTATAATCTTCGTCCGGCTGCTTTTGGCTTTTGCGCTCCAAAAGCCAGGAAAGACCGATGCTGCAGGCATCCCCAAAATCGTGTACGGCATCCGAAAGGATCGCCACACTGCCGGTGACCACGCCGCCGATAAACTCAAACACAGAAAATGCCAGATTGAGCAGAAATGCCACCAAAATATTCTTTTCCGTCTTCATAACAACCTCCTGAACACCTTGTTCAATACCATACTTGTTATCTATTATTTTATGTGTTATCATAGAGAAAACAAGATGCAGATTTGCTCTATCGTATGATACGGAACAAAAATCAAAATATGTATGGAGGCGCTTATGGACAGAAGGCAACGAAAAACACGGGAGGCGATTTTTTCTGCCTTTCTTTCGCTCCTTTCCCAAAAAGATTTCAGCCAAATCACCGTGGGAGAAATCATTGATAAGGCCGATGTGGGCAGAGCCACCTTTTACGCCCATTTCCCCACCAAGGATTTTCTGCTAAAAGAATTGTGTGAGGATTTATTCTGCCATATTTTCGATGACGCAGAACATCCGGAGCACCGGCATCTGTTTGCCTGCGATGCACAGGATGCGGACTTTTCTCACCTGTTTCGGCATCTGATGCAAAATGACAATCAGCTTTTGCAGCTGCTGACAAGCCCCAATAATGACCTGTTTTTGCGGTATTTCAAAGAGCTGTTGCATCAAATGGTGCTGCGGCAACTGCCTGCGCTGGAAACCGAGAAAAGCCGCAAGCTGCCCCAAGGATTTTGGGTAAACCACATCTGCGCCACCTTTGTAGAAACCCTCCGCTGGTGGGTGGAAAACGGAATGCGTGAGTCCCCGGAAATCGTAACCGAGTATTTTTATACGGCAATCCAATAAAAAAAGACCTGTGAAATTCACAGGTCTTTTTTACATTTGTCGCAATTTCCGCTATAAGGGCAGCCGATGCACTTTTTGCCGCTTTTTTTGGATTTGTAAATGGCAAACACCGCCAGTCCCACAATCACCAGCAAAACGGCCACGATCAAGAAATCTTTCATACCTTGCACCCGACCTTTTCATTCCGGTCAGCTTTCACGCAAAGATACATCACAATTCCGGCCATCACCGCCACAGCAATCAGTCCCGGCACAAAACCTGCACCTAAGCTACCGGTAGTCACCAGTGTGCCCACCTGATACACCAAAAAGCCTAAGGTGTAGCCAACGCCCAACTGCAGAGCAATGCCGCCGAAGAACCATTTTCTTCCCTTGATTTCTGCATTCATCGCACCGATGGCGGCAAAACAGGGGGGAGAGAACAGATTAAACATCAGGTAAGCCAGTGCCGCAACCGCCGTCATTTCCGGAACCACGCCGCCGCCAAAAACGGTGGCAATCTGGGTGCCTGCACCTTCCGCTAACTCCAAAGCCTCCGTATCGATCAAGTTGGAAATGCCAAAGCACACCGCCAGTGTGCCCACCACATTTTCTTTTGCAATGAAGCCGGTTACCGCAGCCGCAGCCAGCTGCCAGCAAGCATAGCCGATCACCGGCACTAAAAGCACGCCGACAGGTCCGGCAATGGTTGCCAAAATGGAAGTGCTTTCTGCGCCCTCTTCCACCAGTGCCAAATTCCAGTCAAAGGACTGCATCACAAACACGATGGCATTGCACAACAAAATGATAGTACCGGCCTTTACAATATAAGCCCAACCGCGGGAGCACATAGAGGTGAACGCCCGCTTGAAAGAGGGAATTTTATATTCCGGCAACTCAATAATGAAGTAGGATTTTTTCCTGGCATTTCCGGTGATTTGGTTCACCAGCAACGCGCCCAGCAAAATCACCACAATACCCACAAAGTACATAAGCGTTCCCACCCAAGCGGCCTTTTCAAAAAACGCGCCGGCAAACAGGGAAATCACCGGCAATTTCGCACCGCAGGGCATAAAAGGCGCGAGCATTGCGGTGGCATTGCGCTCCCGCTCGTTGCGAATGGTGCGCGCCGCCATCACGCCGGGCACAGCACAGCCGGTACCCACGATAAAGGGAATGACGGATTTTCCGGAAAGACCCACCTTCTTAAAAATGGGGTCCAGCACCACCGTGGCACGGGCCATATAGCCACAGTCCTCCAGCAGGGCAATGATAAAATACATCACCATCACCAGAGGCAAAAAGCCAACCACCGCGGAAACGCCGCCGATGACGCCTTCTGTCAGCAAAGCCACCAGGAAGGGGTGTCCGCCCTCCAAAATACCGGCGACCCATTCCTTAAACAAATCAATCAAGGTCACCAAGCCGGGGATTGCCCGGCCGTTTGCAAATTCATAGCCTTCAGCAATCCAAGGACCGACCCACGCCTGGGAAATTTGAAACACCAAAAACATAACCGCCGCAAAAATCGGCAGGCCAACCAACGGATGGGTCAGCACTTCGTCAATTTTATCCTGCTTATTTTTATCCTTTGTCCGCACACGGCGGTGTTCCACTTGCGTTACCAGCCGGTTTACAAAGGCATAACGCTTCCGGTCTGCCGCTTCCACGGCCTTTTGATCGGTCAGATCGATGTCCTCTTGACAAAAAGGCACACTCTGTTGTGTTCCCGCGCGGGCGATTGCCAGCTGCACCAGTTCGTATAGACCCTCGCTGGCGGTAGAAACCGTTTCCGCCACCGGGCAACCCAACTTTTCAGACAATGCCTTGACATCAATTTCCGTTTTCTTCTTTTCGTTGATATCGGATTTATTCAGTGCCACCACCATGGGAATTTTTAGTTCCAAAAGCTGGGTGGTAAAAAACAAACTCCGGCTTAAATTGGTGGCATCGACGATGTTTATAATCACATCAGGCTTTTCGTTCTGTATGTATTCACTGGTGACACTTTCCTCAGAGGTAAACGGGGACATGGAGTAGGCGCCGGGCAAATCCACCGCCACCAGTTCCTTTTCTCCGCTATACACTTTCCGAATAAGTGCTTCTTTTTTATCCACGGTCACCCCGGCCCAGTTGCCCACATGCTCATGGCTGCCGGTGAGGGCATTATACATAGTGGTTTTGCCGCTATTCGGGTTTCCTGCAAATGCAATTCTCATACATATTTCTCCAATCAGGCAACCGTAATTGCCTGCGCCAGTTGACTGTCAATGTTATATCTGCCATCTTTAATGGCAACGGTACAACTGTTTCTTCTGCGGGTAATCACCGTAATCGGCTCACCGCTGTAACACCCTAAGGTGAACAAAAAGCTCTCCAGCTCCGCGTCCGAAATCTCGACGGACTGAATGATATATTCCTGTCCTACCTGTGCCGTTTTTAAATTCATATCCGTCACCTTCTTTCCGGTTAGCTTATGCTAACTCTTTCGGACTAAAATAAGGTTAGCTACCGCTAACTGCCATACTATAATATATGTTTCCTATTGGTTTGTCAATACTTTTTTGAAAAATTTTTCCAAAAAGGGAGGCAGTTAAACTGCCCCCCCTTAGTGATAGTTCGTCAAGACAGAGAACCGTCCCCTTGTCCCTTCTCTTGTCCCCCTGCCTTGTTTTGTTTGCCATTCCTAATTGCAATTATACTAAAAATTAACAATTTTAGTATACTCGAGGTAATAACAAAACTTACTATACATATCAAAGTGATAATACCATCCGCATTGTTGCCTTCTCGTAACGCAAAAACACTAAATGGCATTGATATATGAAGTGCAAGAATGCCTATGTATGACAGAATAAAGCTAAGAAATCCTGTGAGTGAAAAACAAATCACCGCCAAGTTCCTTTTGTAGTTCTTCGCAAAGACGGCATAAACGATTGAACAAGCGATTGCACTTAATAAACTTATCGGTATGGGAATAAAGCTTGTTTGGTTTAGCAAGAATATAAAGGTCACAACGAAGTCCAAAATGGTGCTCCCTATAAAACCCTCTAAAATCCCCATAAAAACAACTTTTTTCACGATAAGGCCTCCGTATCCCAAAGATCGCAACCAAATTGGATTGCCCACTGGTCTCTTGGGTCATCAAAATTGGAATTTATATACGACCAACTGCTTGTTTTTGCTGCAATCTGTACGACTCCTCCCATTACAAGTAAAGTATCACTTGTAAACTGCACTCTGCCTACATATCCGTAATGAATATTTCCAATATCATCATATCTCAAATCCACACCACTATATACATATGTTCTGTTTTTGTGCAAGTTCCAGTCCTTTTGTGACTTGAAGTCCCATATGCCTCCTGGCATAACACGGAAAGCAAAAACAAATGCGGCAGTTATTGCATCGTTTTTGTTCGAAATGCTAGTAAATTGCAAGACAGGGGACGGTTCTCTGTCTTTAGACTAAGACTTTAACCATTTTTCCACTAATCCCTTGCTTGTCCCCGTCAATCGGCTTGCCTGCCTGACAGACACGCCCTTTTCGTAAATCTTCTTTATATATCGTTCTTTCTTCTTCTCATCCAAAGACTGAAATTCAACAACGGTTTGGCAGTGTGCGTATTTTTCGATAATTGCCCGCGCTTGCTGATCCGTCACGGCATATCGCGTCATTGTAACGATTTCCAAGCACTTATCTGTGTTTGGCGTATTGTTAAATTTTACATACTCTTCACGGGGCAGTATGCGCAACACAAAATCTTTGTCTATGGTACTGCTGTCATTTAAGTATTCCGCATAGCTGCTATATGGATAATCGGCAATTTTAGAACAAAGCTTTGCTTTAATGGGGTTTTGATGAATATACCGCAAAACCGTTAAAAGGTAAGCATCATCTTCAACTGGCTCACTTTTGAAGCGGTCTTGGAACAAGTGACCTACACGCCTATATTTCACATTGTAATAATAAACATATCGTCCACCTATTTTTTTGAAGATGGTTTCCAAACTTTCCTCTTCCACTTTCAAAAGAATATGCACATGGTTTCCCATTAAACAATAAGCATATAGCTTAAAGCCGCATTCCTCACGGCATTCCTGCAAAATGTCGATAAAACGAAGATAGTCTTCTTTGTCTTCAAAAATCTGCTGCCGGTCAATACCTCGCAGCATTGTGTGGTATATTCCGCTTTCTGCGCGTTTTCTTGCTGCTCTTGGCATATGTAATCACCCTGTTTAAGAATACCACGCTTTTATTGATGTGTCAAGACACAGAACCGTCCCCTGTCTTTGAACCGTCCCCTGTCTTATATAACTGTAGGTGGCAAGGCTTTGGGTGCCCACCTTTACGCCGGTGCGCAATCCGAAATTCCCGTAGGTGAAATTGTAGGTTGCGCCGGGTGTGGTGACAGATTTCAGCTGGTCGTTTTGATAGAAAAAGGGGGCAGTCAAACTGCCCCCCTTAGTGATAGTTCGTCAAGACACAGAACCGTCCCCTGTCTTCTAGTTCGCCAAGACACAGAACCGTCCCCTGTCTTCGAACCGTCCCCTGTCT
>JAZRHG010000082.1:0-24197 GCA_045644625.1 Faecousia sp. | reverse complement strand
TCGAAGCTGGCACCATCACTGCTGAGCAGGCTAAGATGGGTTACGTTGGCGCTTTCACCTTCGCTGAAGTTATGTCCGGCTACACCTCCTTCTACCTGGGCGCTAAGTCCGTATGTCCTTCCGTGACTATGGATGTTAAGTTCACCGGTTCTTGGTACGACGAGGCTAAGGAAAAGGCTGCTGCTGAAGCTTTGATCGACGGCGGCTGTGTCCTGCTGAGCCAGCACGCTGACTCCATGGGCGCTCCCACTGCTTGTGAGTACGCAGGCGTTCCCAACGTTTCCTACAACGGTTCTACCGCTGCTGCTTGCCCCGAGACCTTCCTGATTTCCTCCCGTATCAACTGGATCCCCTACTTCAAGTATATGATCGAGCAGGTTCAGAAGGGCGAAGAGATCGCTGCTGACTGGACCGGCACTTTGGAGACCGAGTCCGTTGTTCTGACCGAGATGGGCAAGAACGTTGCTGAAGGCACTCAGGCTAAGCTGGACGAAGTCCTGGCTGGCTTGAAGGACGGCACCATCAACGTCTTCGACACCGCTAACTTCACTGTTGGTGGTCAGACCCTGACCTCTTACACCGCTGACGTTGACACCGACGAGGCTTTCACTCCCGACACCGAAGTTGTGGAGAACGGCATCTTCCAGGAGTCCAAGTTCCGCTCTGCTCCTTACTTCGATGCTCGTATCGACGGCATCACTCTGCTGGACGAGGCTTACTAATTCAAAACAGTATCAATCCATAAGGCGAGGCAGGGGAAACCCTGCCCCGCCTTACCTTGCTTTTATTTTAGTTTTGAAAAGCACGCCGGGATACCCGACTTGTTTTTGAGAACTATAAAAAGGAGTGAGTTTTTTGGCTGCCACACCTGCAATCGAACTGAAAAACATTACCAAAACCTTCGGTCCGAAAGTCATCGCCAACAAAAACGTCTGCCTCACCGCAAACCGGGGAGAAATTCTCTCTATTTTGGGTGAAAACGGCAGCGGCAAAACAACCCTGATGAATATGATCTCCGGCATCTACTACCCGGATGAAGGACAGATTTTTATCGACGGCGAAGAGGTCACCATTTCTTCTCCCAACGACGCCTTTGACTATAAAATCGGTATGATCCATCAGCACTTTAAGCTGGTAGACGTGTTTACCGCCACAGAAAACATCGTTTTGGGTCTGAACGAAAAGCCCTACGACCTGAAGAAGTTTTCTCAGCGCATCCGCGAGATTAGCAACCAGTATGGCTTTAATATTGATCCGGATCAAAAAATCTACGATATGTCCGTTTCCGAAAAGCAGACTGTGGAAATCATCAAGGTGCTGTACCGGGGCGCGGACATTCTGATTTTGGACGAGCCTACTGCCGTTCTGACTCCGCAGGAGACCCAAAAGCTCTTTACCATCCTTCGCCGTATGCGGGACGACGGCAAGTGCATTATTATCATCACCCACAAGCTCCACGAGGTGCTGAGCCTTTCCGACCGGGTGTCCGTTCTGCGGAAAGGCGAGTATGTGGGCACTGTCAACACTTCCGAAACCAGTGAAAGCCAGCTGACGGAAATGATGGTAGGCAAAAAAGTGGCTCTGAACATTGACCGTAGTGAGCCGAAAGACCCTGCCGACCGTTTGGTGGTGCAGCACATCAGCTGTATCAACCGTCAGGGCGCCACAGTGTTGGACGATGTTTCCTTTACCGCCCGCAGCGGTGAGATTTTGGGCATTGCCGGTATTGCCGGCTCCGGTCAGAGAGAACTTTTGGAAGCCATTGCCGGCCTGCAAAAGCTGACCCGTGGCGATATTCTTTACCACAACCCCAAAACCGGCCATGTAGACGATTTGCGGAACAAAACACCCCTGCAAATCCGGGAATTGGGCGTCCGCCTGTCCTTCGTTCCCGAGGACCGTCTGGGTATGGGTCTTGTGGGCAATATGGACATCGTGGACAATATGATGCTCCGCAGCTACCGCCGTGGCAAGAGTTTCTTCCTGCAGCGGAAAGAACCCAAGGATTTGGCAGAACGGATCATTCACGATTTGGAGGTTGTCACCCCCAGTGCCGCTACCCCTGTGCGCCGTCTGTCCGGCGGTAATGTGCAGAAAGTGCTGGTGGGCAGAGAAATTGCTGCCGCCCCCAAGGTGCTGATGACCGCTTATCCTGTCCGCGGTTTGGATATCAACTCCTCTTACACCATTTATAACCTGCTCAATGAGCAGAAAGAAAAGGGCACTGCCGTCATTTTCGTCGGCGAAGATTTGGACGTGCTGCTGGAACTGTGCGACCGGATTTTGGTCATCGGCTCCGGTAAGATCACCGGTCTTGTGGATGCCCGCACCGCAACAAAGGAACAAATCGGTCTACTCATGACCAAATCCGAGGCAATGGAGCAAGCAGAAGGAGGCGAGGACATTGGCAAGTAATCAGAAAAAGCATCACGAGCCCCTGCTGCATATTGCCAAGCGGGATCATATGCCCGGCTGGAAAGCGTGGCTGATCCGCATCGGTGCAATTTTGCTGGGCTTCCTGCTCACCGGCATTTTGTCCTCCCTGCTGACAGAAGCCACCGTGGCTGAAAGCTATCAGATGATGTTCAAAGGTGTTTTTGGCAGACTTTTGGAAGGCAAAACCACCCTGTTGTGGCGTTTTCTGCAGCAAACCGCAATTCTTCTCTGCCTTGCACTGGCAGTTACCCCCGCATTTAAAATGCGTTTCTGGAACTGTGGCGCAGAAGGACAGTCCCTCATCGGCGGTTTGGCGGCAATGGTGTGTATGATTGAGCTTGGCGGCAAAGTTTCCGAGCCGCTGCTGCTGGGTATCATCTTCGTCGCCAGCGTTTTAGCCGGTGCAGTTTGGGGTCTGATTCCCGCTCTGTTCCAGGCACAATATAAAACCAACGAAACTCTGTTCACCTTGATGATGAACTATGTTGCCACCCAAATTGTTGCTTACTATGTTTATATCAAGGGCGGCGGCTCCAACGTCATCACCCCTGTGAGCGCCGGCAATCTGCCGCAAATTTTCGGACAAAAATATGCGCTGAACATTCTCATTGTTGCTGTGCTGATGGTCCTTGTCTATATTTATCAGAAATACAGCAAGCACGGCTACGAAATTTCCGTTGTCGGCGAAAGCCAGAACACCGCCCGCTACGTGGGCATCAACGTGAAAAAGGTTATCATCCGCACCATGGCAATTTCCGGCGCCATCTGCGGCATTGCCGGTATGCTGATGGTTGCCGGCACCGACCACTCCATCAACACCAGCACCATGGGCGGCCAAGGCTTTACTGCGATTATGGTCTCTTGGCTGGGTCAGTTCAACCCCTTCATTATGGCGCTGATGGCAGGTCTTGTCACCTTCCTGCAAACTGGTGCCGCCAAGGTGGCAGACTCCTTCTTCCTGAACAGTTCCTACGCAGATATCGTTTCCGGTATTGTAATTTTGTTCCTGGTGGGTTGTGAGTTCTTTATCCAATACACCGTGAAATTCCGCCACACCAAGAAAGGAGGTAGAAGCTAATGCAAATGTTCCTTGCTTTTCTTGCCAGCTCTATTCCTTTGGGTGTGCCGCTGCTGTACGGCTCTGTGGGCGAAATCATCACCGAAAAATCCGGTCACCTGAACTTAGGTATCCCCGGCATTATGTATGTGGGCAGTATCAGTGGTGTCATCGGCGCTTTCTTCTATGAAATGGCTTGCGATGCTGCCGGTGTGGCGCTGAATCCTGCATTGGCAATTCTCATCCCCCTGCTTTGCTCCATTATCGGCTCTGTGCTGATGGGCCTGATTTACAGCTTCCTGACGGTCACTTTGCGGGCAAACCAGAACGTTACCGGTCTTGCCTTAACCACCTTCGGTATCGGCATCGGCAACTTCTTCGGCAGCTCCCTGACCAAGCTTGCCAACTCCGACCTGCCCATCGTTGCCTTGACCCGCACCAGTAACATCTACCGCGCCACGCTGCCCTTTGCCGACGACTTGGGCTGGTTCGGTCAGTTGTTCCTCTCCCACGATTTTCTGACCTACGGCTCGATTATCATTGCCCTGATCGCCGCATTTGTGTTAGGCCGCACCCGCGTGGGCCTGAACCTGCGGGCAGTCGGCGAAAACCCCGCCACCGCTGATGCCGCCGGTATCAATGTTACCCGGTATAAGTATGTGGCAACTATGATCGGCAGTGCTGTGGCAGGTTTGGGCGGACTGCAATACGTGGTTGCCTTTGCCAACGGCGTTTGGTCCAACAACGGTTTTGGTGACCGCGGCTGGATGGCAATTGCGCTGGTTATCTTCGCCCTTTGGAAACCCACCATGGCAATTTGGGGTTCTTTCCTCTTTGGCGCGCTGTGCAATGCCAACAACTATCTGCGCGGCTTGGGCACAGCTACCCAGGAGCTTTTCAAGATGCTCCCCTATGTTGTCACCCTGCTGGTGCTGATTATCACCAGTATGCGGAAAAAGAGAGAGCACCAGCCGCCCCAGAGCCTGGGCCTTTCCTACTTCCGAGAAGACCGATAAGTATAATAAAAGACCTGTGCTTTCTGCACAGGTCTTTTTTTGTTGCAATTATTTATTTTACAGTGTTGGTGGAGCGGAGGGTGACGTCGTGGGCACCGCCTTCCACGATAGAAACGGAGGAAACCAGGGTCAGCTTGGCATCCCGCTGCAGGTCGGGGATGGTGGTCACGCCAACGTTACACATAGTGGACTTGACCTTGTAAAGGCTTGCCTCCACATTGTCGTGGAGAGAGCCGGCATAGGTAACGTAGGAGTCAACGCCCTCTTCAAAGTTCAGCTTGGTCTTGCCGCCCAGGTCGTAGCGCTGCCAGTTACGGGCGCGGTTGGAGCCTTCGCCCCAGTACTCCTTCATATAAGCGCCATTGACCATAACCTTCTGGGTGGGGCTTTCGTCGAAGCGGGCGAAGTAACGGCCCAGCATCATAAAGTCAGCACCCATAGCCAAAGCCAAGGTCATATGGTAATCGTGAACAATACCGCCGTCGGAGCAAATAGGCACATAAATGCCGGTTTCCTTGAAGTATTCGTCACGGGCTGCAGCAACCTCAATCAGGGCAGTAGCCTGTCCACGGCCGATACCCTTGGTCTCACGGGTGATGCAGATGGAGCCGCCGCCGATACCGACCTTGATAAAGTCTGCGCCTGCCTTGGCTAAGAACATAAAGCCGTCCCGGTCAACCACGTTGCCGGCACCGATCTTCACGCTGTCGCCGTACTTTTCGCGGACCCAGGCGATGGTGTTTGCCTGCCAGCAGGTGTAACCATCAGAGGAGACGATACACAGCACATCTGCGCCTGCCTCCAGCAGGGCGGGAATACGCTCGGCATAGTCACGCGTATTGATACCGGCACCTACCAGGTAACGCTTCTGTGCATCCAGCAGCTCCAGGGGATTTGCCTTGTGGGCAGCATAGTCCTTGCGGAATACAAAATACATCAGGTGGTCGTTTTCATCCACAATGGGCAGGGAATTCAGCTTATGGTCCCAAATGATATCATTGGCTTCCTTCAAGGTGGTTTCTGCAGGGGCAGTCACCAGCTTTTCCCGGGGCGTCATAAAGGTAGAGACCTTTTCGTTGCCCTCCATACGGCTGACACGGTAGTCCCGTCCGGTGACAATGCCCAGGAGCTTGCCGGTAGCTGTGCCGTCGTCGGTAACCGCTACGGTGGAGAAGCCGTTTTCTTCCTTCAGCGCCAGCACATCCTGCAGTGTTGCATCGGGAGTCAGGTTGGAAGCGGAAACTACAAAGCCAGCTTTGTGGCCCTTAACCTTTGCCACCATAGCTGCCTGGGACTGGATGGACTGAGAGCCGAAAATAAAGCTCAGACCGCCCTCCTTTGCCAAAGCAATTGCCAATGTGTCATTGGAAACGGACTGCATAATTGCAGAAACCATAGGAATATTCAAAGAAATTGCCGGCTCTTCCTCACCCTTGCGATACTTGGTCAGGGGGGTGCGGAGAGAGACCTTATCCGGAATGCAATCCTCGGAAGTATAGCCGGGGATCAGCAGGTATTCACTAAACGTACGGCTGGGTTCGGAAAAATAATGTGCCATAAATACGCCTCCTAAAAGATAATTGGTTAAAGTATTGCATTTTATTATTGTATATCATATCACACAGGGTTTCGTTGGTCAAGCATTCAAAGAGGCAGAATCTGCGGTGTTTTTTAGGATTTTTTTGTGTACTTTATTGCAAAGCGGTTTTCCTTGTGTTATATTTTAAAATGAGATGATATGCGATAGGCTGAGAGAACTCGAACCGAAACAGCCTCTCAGCGGCCCTTTTTGCCGCTTTTTGCCTTATCTTTCTTGCCTTGCGTCAGCAAGGCGGTGGCATCTGCGCCAAAAATCAATCAAAAATTGCTCGCTGAGAGGTGCTTTGCAGTTTTCAGCCGTCTGCATTTTCCAAAGCGAAGAAAATCACGAAGACAATACTTTGTGTATTATCAAGGGATTTTCTGATGAATTGGGAAATGCAGGCGTCTGAAAACCTGTTTGGGTTCGAGTCCTCTCAGCCTAAGGAGATTAAATTATGGCACAACAGGAAAATATTCGGAATATTGCCATTATTGCCCACGTTGACCACGGCAAAACCACCTTGGTGGACGAGCTATTAAAGCAGGGCGGCATTTACCGGGAAAATCAGGCAACCCAGGACCGGGTGATGGACTCCGGCGATTTGGAGCGGGAGCGCGGTATCACCATTTTGGCAAAAAACACTTCCGTCCAGTATAAGGACACCAAAATCAACATTGTGGACACCCCCGGTCACGCTGACTTTGGCGGCGAGGTGGAACGTATCTTAAAAATGGTCAACGGCGTGCTTTTGCTGGTGGACGCCGCCGAAGGCCCTATGCCCCAAACCCGCTTTGTGCTGCAAAAAGCACTGGAATTGGGCCACAAGGTCATTGTGGTGGTAAATAAAATTGACAAACCCCACGCCCGCATCCACGAAGTGGTGGACGAGGTTTTGGAGCTGCTTTTGGAGCTGAACGCCACCGATGAGCAGTTTAATTCCCCCACGGTGTTCTGCTCCGGTAGGCAAGGCACTGCCTCCTATAGCCCCGAAGAAGCAGGCACGGATTTGGTGCCTCTGTTTGAGACCATTGTGGACTATATTCCCGCCCCCGAGGGCGACCCGGTTGCGCCGCTGCAGCTGCTGGTGTCCTCCATCGATTATAATGAATATGTGGGCAGAATTGCGGTGGGCCGCGTGGAACGGGGCACCATCAAGGTCAATCAGGAGGTCACCATTTGTGACTACCACGATCCGGAAATCAAGCAAAAGGGTAAGGTAGTTGCCCTCTACACCTACGACGGCTTAGGCAAAGCCCCCATACAGGAGGCGTCCGCCGGTGAAATTGTGGCGCTTTCCGGTATGGCGGACATCACCATTGGCAGAACCCTGTGCGCACCTGATGCCGTTGAGCCCCTGCCCTTTGTGAAAATTTCTGACCCCACCATTGAAATGACCTTCGCCGTCAACGACTCTCCCTTTGCAGGACAGGAGGGCAAATTTGTCACCTCCCGCAACCTGCGTGACCGCCTGGAAAGAGAGCTTTTAAAGGACGTATCTCTGCACGTCACCGAGGCAAGCACCGACAGCTTTAATGTAGCCGGTCGCGGCGAAATGCACCTTTCTATCTTAATGGAAACCATGCGCCGTGAGGGTTACGAATTTGCTGTATCCACCCCCCGCGTGCTGACCAAAGAAATTGACGGCAAGCTGTGCGAGCCTATCGAGCGGATGGTTGCCGATGTGCCGGAAGAGTGTATGGGCGCGGTGATTGAGAAAATGGGCCGCAGAAAAGGTGACCTTTTGGGTATGACCCCCATGGGCAACCGCTACCGCCTGGAGTTCTTAGTTCCCTCCCGGGGTTTGTTTGGCTACCGCAGCGAATTCCTCACCGACACCCGTGGCGAGGGCATTATGTCCAGCGTGCTGGATAGCTACGCTCCTGTGAAGGGCGAAATCGAGCGCCGTCTGACCGGCTCTCTGATCTCCTTCGAGTCCGGCGAGGCCTGCTCCTATGGCCTTTATAATGCACAGGAGCGGGGCGCATTGTTCATCGGCCCCGGCACACCGGTGTATGCCGGTATGGTGGTGGGTATCTGCAGCCGCAACGAGGATATGAACGTCAATGTCTGCAAGAAAAAGCAGCTGACCAATATGCGCGCCTCCGGTTCGGACGAAGCCCTGCGTCTGGTTACCCCCAGAGTTTTCTCTCTGGAGCAATGCTTAGAGTTCCTTGCCGATGACGAGCTTTTGGAATGTACCCCCAAGAGCCTGCGCATCCGCAAGCGGGAATTAGACCACGCCACCCGTATGCGCAACTTAATGAAAAAACGCAACCAGGAATAAATAAATGCCTTCCGATGTACAATCGGAAGGCATTTTGTTTATTCAGCAATTTTTTGCAAAAGCGCAAGGGCATCTAAGCCGTCGATTTTTCCGTCTGCGTTCAAATCTGCTTCGGAATTTCGCATGGTGACGTTCATATTCCAGCCGGCGGTGTACTTGAGCATCTGCTGGGCATCCTTTTGGTTGATTTTTTTATCGCGGTTCACATCGCCCTTATCATAAAAGGAGATGCTGATATCGGCAAAAACAGTTGCGCTGAACAGAAAAATTGTTGCAATGCACAGCGCTATACAAATTACTTTTTTCATACTGCCTCCTGAAAATATAGGTTAATATCCACATTGCCGGAAATTCCGGGCACTTTTCCCTGATTGGTGTACTGCCACATCGCAACCTTTTGGGGATGGTCCAAAGTTTCTGCATACTGCCCCAGCCACAAGCCGTACTGCGACAGTTCTTCCCAGTACATCTGCTTGGGCGAGTCCACAGGGTTTACATAAATCAGAACATCTTGTCCCTGTTTTGCCATTTCTTCGCAAAACGCCTTGGTGCAATCGGTGAGGGTTTGGGCATCCACACCGGCTGTGCGGTACTCCTGGGTGTGACATTCCCAGTCAAAGCCAAAGGGCATGTCCATTTCCCAGTCCTTTGTCAGCTCCAGCACATATTCGGCCTCTTCTACCGCCTCTTCTGCGGTAATGGCTTGGGAGAAGAAGTAGCCGCCCACCTTTAAGCCTGCATTCTTTGCCCCTTGATAATTGGCCTGTGCATATTTGTCCTCGACCAAACCGCCCTTTTCACCGTAGCCCCGAAAGCCTACCCGAATCATCACATATTCGATGCCCGCCTGGGCGACCTTTTCCCAGTCCACTTCTTTTTGGAAGCTGGAAACATCAATGCCCAGCGCGGTCTCGGCGTTCAGGCAGGTCAGGTATTCTCCGTCATAGCCAAACTCCAACGCCACCGGCAGCGCCTGTGTGGTTTCTACGGTGGCTTCTGCGGTGGTGGGTGCTTGTGTTGCCGCTTGCATTGTCGGCATCTGGGTTTGCGCCGTCTCTTTCACCGGCGCGTTTCCGCAGCCCCACAAAAGCATCGGCAGCAGCAGCGCCAAAGCGAATTTTTTCTTCATAGTCTCTCCTAAGTGGCGGGAAATCTTTTTTTCCAGTATACCACAAAAAATCAGGGTTGCCAAGAGCCAAAAAGTGTCATATAATGCAGATAGTTTTCAATTAGGAGGGAATTTTGTGACCAGTGAGCAGCTTTTGTCCTGCGCTTTGGACATTGGCGAGGGCATGCTGACCAGCGGCGCCGAAGTAGGCCGTGTGGAAACCGCCATCCGGTATATTTGCAACGCTTACGGCTGCCTGCGTGCCGACGTGTTTACCATCACATCCAGCATCGTGG
Organism: Faecousia sp.; assembly: GCA_045644625.1. Taxonomy (GTDB): domain Bacteria; phylum Bacillota; class Clostridia; order Oscillospirales; family Oscillospiraceae; genus Faecousia. The sequence continues at coordinate 14,418 of JAZRHG010000082.1, read as the reverse complement.
TATCCATTACCGACTCTGACGGCTCCCACAGCACCCAAACCCGACGCATTACCGCCACGCGGACCGATTTAACCCGCTTACATAAATTAAACAGCCTGTCCAGAGAAATCTGCCAAACCAAGCCGGAATATGATTTTATTTGCGAAAAATTGCAACAAATCCTGTCCGAAAAGACCTATCCCCTTTGGCTGGAAGCTTTGGGCAGTGCCCTTGTGGGCTTCGCCTTTGCCATTTTCTTTGGCGGAGACTGGTTGGACGGTGTGGTTGCCGGCGTGCTGGGTCTTGGTTTGCGGTTTTTGACCTGGCTTTTGCAGAAAGGTGCGTTAAATCAAATTTTTGTCAACGTGGTTGCTTCTTTTCTGCTGAGCCTGAGTGCCATTTATTTGGTGCGGCTGGGTGTCGGTCACGATGCCAACAAAATTATCATCGGCAACATTATGCTCCTCATACCCGGTATTGCTCTGACCAACTCTCTGCGGGATATGATTAGCGGTGACATTATGACGGGACTTCTGCGGTTTTTGGATGCCATCCTGGTTGCCGCAGCCATTGCTGCCGGATATATTTTGGCGGCGCAGGTGGTTGGAGGTATCTTATGACGGCTTTCATTCAAATTCTAACGGGCACCTTGGGAACCTTAGGCTTTACCGTTTTGTTCCACCTTCGAGGCAGAAAGCTTCTGTTTTCCATCTTAGGCGGTATGATTTCCTGGGCAGTATTTTTGGCTTTTGAACCACTCCTTGCCAGCGAAGCCGTGCGGTATTTGATATCAGCTGCCACCATTACGCTATATGCAGAAATTTTGGCGCGGGTAGAAAAAACACCCACCACCACGTTTTTGGTGCCCTCGTTTATCCCCCTCATTCCCGGCGGCGCGTTATACTACACAATGAATTACGCCTTAAATCAGCAATGGAGCACCTTTGCACAGCAGGCGTTTTACACCTTGCAGCTTGCCCTGTCTTTGGCGGTGGGCATTATTGGGGTAACCACCCTGTTTCGCCTTGCCCAAGCACTTCTGCACCATAAAAAACAGCGGACGTAAATCGTCCGCTGTTTTTCTATTTATTCATCTTCCGAAGAATCTTCGTCCTCGTCGTCTTCGTATTCCCCGTCGTCCTCATCATCGGCTTCGTATTCTTCTTCGTCCTCGTCTTCTTCCTCTTCGTCTTCCTCTTCCGATTGTTTTTTCGGTTTTTCCGGCTTCGCTTGGTTTACATAAAGTTTTTCAGGGCTGTGCTTTTTAAATGCCAGCGCCACCAAAATCGCTGCCGCCACAAAGCAGCTCACTGCCGCCAGCAGCTGACTGACCCGGAAGTTTCCCCAGTACAGGCTGTCCATCCGCAGACCCTCAATGAAGGTTCTGCCCAAGCCGTACCAGGCAACATACCCCAGTGCAACCTGTCCGTCATACTGCCGCTTTTTGGAGAGAAAATGCAGCGCAATAAAGCCTGCCAACGTCCATACAGACTCATATAAAAACGTGGGGTGATAGTATGTCCAGCTCTCAGTGCTGCTATTAAACAAACCCATCCGGAAAAAGCTTTCCGTTTCCGCGCCAAAAGCTTCCCGGTTAAAGAAATTGCCCCAGCGGCCAAGACACTGCCCAATCAAAAAGCCCAAACACACCAAATCCAACAGGGCAGGGAGCTTGATTTTTTTCACAAGGCAATGCACCACCACGCCAATAGCAGCACCAATCACTGCGCCGTAAATGGCGATGCCGCCCTGCCAGATATACAGGACGCTAATGGGGTTGGCCGCAAACTCCTCCCAGGAGAAAATGCAGTAGTACGCCCGGGCAAAAATGACGGACAGAGGCACAATCCACAACACGCCGTCCACAATGTCATCGTCCTTGATACCAAACTGCTTGCTGCGCTTGAGGGCGTAAAGCACCGCCAGCAACAGGCCCAAGGCAATCATAATGCCGTAAAAACGAACTTCCATTCCGAACAGGTTAAACCCTCTGGGCGGATTGATGTCAATCCCAAAGCTGGGAAAGGAAATGTTTGTAAATAAAGAAGTGTTCATAATTTCCTCCTTAAGTACGAATATAAAAATATTATATATCGGTTTTGAAAAAATAGCAACTGATAGTTGTGTTTTTTGACCTTTTGCGGTAGAATAGAGAAAATGCGTTGGGAGTTTGTTATGAATTACTTGGAACTGACAATTGAAACACTGCCCCAAACCATCGGCGATGTTGCTTCTGCATTGACTGCCGCCGGTTTTTCCGACCTGCTTTTGGAAGACCAGGCAGAAATGGAATGCTTTTTGGAGGAAAACAGGGCTTATTGGGATTATATTGACGAAACCTTGCAGGAAAAAATGCAGGGTCTTTCCCGCATCACCCTGTATTTGGAGGACACCGACACCACCGCCCGCACCCGTTTAGAAGGACTGCTGGATGCTTGGCGCAAAGAACACGCCGACTGGGGTGACCTGTCCTTATCTGTCAAAGAATTGCCCCAAACCAACTGGGAGGAAAGCTGGAAAGAAAATTACCCGCCCCAGCCGGTGGGAGAAAAGCTGCTGGTGCTGCCTTATTGGCTGGCCGAAAACATCCCCCAGGATAAAATCCCTGTGATTTTAGACCCGGGTCTGACCTTCGGTACCGGCGCACACCCCTCCACCCAAATGGTGATGGAGGCTATGGAAACCCAAATTTTCCCCGGCTGTCATTGCTTGGATTTGGGGAGCGGAAGTGGCATTTTGTCCATTGCCGCCCTGCGTTTGGGCGCAGTCGATGCCGTGGGTGTGGATATTGACCCCAAAGCCGAGGACATCGCCCGGGAAAACGCCGCTTATAACAACCTCTCAGGCTTCACCTTTTTAACCGGCAATGTGCTCGGGGACAAAAAGCTGATGCAGCGCCTGCAAGCCCAGGCATATGATTTTGTGTTTGTCAATATTGTGGCAGATGTGATTATCGGTCTTTCCCCGGTGCTGCCGGAGTTTTTGACAAAGGAAAGCCGACTGATTTGCTCCGGCATTTTAGACACCCGCCTTGCAGATGTGCAAAACGCCCTGACTGCCGCAGGTCTTACCATTACAGAAATTCGCACCAAAGAGGATTGGTGCTGCATTTGTGCCCAAAGGAGCGTATGATGAAAATTCCCTACAGAACAAGACTTTCCCTCAAACGGGGCGCCATCATCACATTAGCCGTATTGTTAGTGCTTAGCTTGGTGGTGACCTGCTGGTTTGTGTGGCTGAAGCGATATATCGTCTACACCCGTGACGAAGGTGCCGTACTGGATATGAGTTTGTCGGCGCAAATTCAAGACGGTGTGGAGGCTTTGCCCCCGGCAACACAGGAAACCGTCAACATCTATTATAATGAAGGCGACAACGCCATTAACACCAGCCGGGAATTGCAGCAAATGACCGGCTACTACGCCAGCACCGAAGCCCTGCGTGGCGGCATTTCCAATGTAGAGCAGCAAATCCGCAACCTGGACGAAGAAGTGCCCATTATGCTGGATGTGAAAAGCTCCAAAGGCGATTTTTACTACTCCTCCGCGGTTTCCACCAACCGGGACAGCAAAATTGTGCCGGAGGAAATGGACGCGCTGATTAAAAACCTAAAAGCCGCCGGTCGGTATCTCATCGCCCGTTTGCCCGCCTTGCGAGACCGGTATTACGGTCTGCACAACGTCAACGACGGCGTATTCGACAGTCGGGGCGCATACCTGTTTTCCGATGGCGGTATCTACTGGCTGAACCCCAGTCGGCAAGGCACTATCAGCTACTTGGTGCAAATTGTGGGCGAGCTGAAAAGTTTGGGCTTTGACGAGGTGGTGTTTGAAGCCTTCCGTTTTCCGGACACCCAGTATATGCGTTTTGACGGCAACACGGATGAGGCATTGGCAACCGCCGCCCAAACCTTAGTCACCACCTGCGCCACCGATAGCTTTGCCGTATCCTTCGTGCAGAAAGCAGGCTTCTCCCTGCCGGAGGGCCGCAGCCGCCTATATATTGAAAGCGCAGATGCCGGCGAAGCCGCCACATTGGCCCAGGAAACCGGCATCGAAAACACCGCGGTGAATTTGGTATTCCTGACAGAAGTTCACGATACCCGCTTTGATGCTTACAGCGTTCTGCGTCCTCTGGATGCTGCCCATTAAAATATAACGCAAAAGCAGCCTTGCACAAACGGTGCAAGGCTGCTTTTTATTCTTCTTTTATGGGTTATTTTGCAGCGGTGGGGACTTCCCAACGGTTCTCCAATGTGTAATTGGCGCCTTTCATAATGACATCTTTCATTTCGTCCGTCACCTGCAAATCGCCCTCTTTCTGGGCGGTTTCTGTCCGCAGGGCGGCAGGAACTGTATCAATTCCCACAGTTTCCACTGCCTTATCTTCCATTTGGACAAACAGGGAATAGGAAGCAATCAATCTGCCGTAGTCGGTCAGGTGGGTATAATCTCTCCAAACATCGGTCTGCTGACAGCCCATATTCAAGTAAGCATTCAGGATGCCGGCGCCGGTGCCGTAGGCTTTGAAATAGGTTTCATCCGGGAGAATGTTATCCTTAACCAGGTCTGCCAGGAATGTAAAGTGATTCACAGGGTCAAAGCCAAACCGCATCGTGAGGTTTGCTCTGTAATTAACCAGGAAGTCGCTGCCTTCAAACAAGGATTCGTCACTGGGACAGGGCCAGGGGGTATGCCAGGAAATCACATGGGGCGTTTGCTCATATTTATTCACAACGCCTTCCACAATGCGGCGGTTATCCAGGTCCAGGGAGGGGTCTACCTCCATTGTGAACTCCTGCAGGATAACCTCATCCCACTGATCGTCCTCCAAAGCCGTTTTCACAGCGGTGGTGCCGGTATTGCTCCAGGTGCCGTCGCCAATATTTTTGTAATAGCGGTACACCGGCACATCAAAGGCGGCATACTCTGCGTGCTTGTCCATAGGGCAACCACTGTAATACATAATGCCCACAACTAACTTCTGGTCTGGCTTCTGGTCCTTATATACCTCCGGAAGCAGCCAAAATGCGTCAACGGAATGGCTGTTGCCGATAATCAAAACCTTTTTGATTTCATCTTCGTTAACCGGTTTTTCTCCGCAGCCTGCGCAGACGGTCAGCAGAAGCAGCATTGCCAAAAACAAACTTAAAAATCGTTTCATAGAATTTTCCTCCGTTTTTTAATAGTCTCGAACGACTTTTCCGCCTAAAATGACGGTTTTTACATTCATCTTGATATCTACGAACACAAGGTCTGCACGCAAGCCTTCCCGGATTTCGCCCCGGTCAGTAAGTCCCACCGCCTTGGCAGGATTATAAGAGGCTACCTTGAATGCATCCACAATGGATGCGCCGGTGTGCTTCATATAGTTGCGGCAGGCAACATTCAGGGTCAGCTTGGAGCCGGAAATGTCGATGCCGCCGGCAGCTCTGTATGTAAAGTTCAGGTCCGTCACGTGCTCCAGGCCGGGAATAAGCATCGGCTCGTGAATGGTCTGGTCGGAAATCAGGATAATCTTGTCATCGCCCTTGATTTTCCGCACTAAGCGCTGCATATAGGGGTCCACGTGGATGCCCATAGAGTCGGAAATCAGTTCTGCGTAAATGCCGTCGTTGTAGTTGACGCACTCATCGACACATACGCCCCGGCATTCGGGGTAGTTGACAATGGTGCCGGTGGCGTTGGTGTGGTGGGTGCCGATACACAGGCCGTAGGGCATCAGGGCTTCAATTTGCTGGGGGGTTGCCTCGGAGTGGGTGACCGCAAAACGGACATTGGGATTGGCCGCCTTGGCAGCTTTTACAAAAACCTCAATATTTTCCCGCTCAGGAGCAGTGCCCCAAACCCGGATAATATCTGCGCCGGCTTTCAAAAGTGGCTCATAGTCCTCCGGAACGGGATCAAAGACCCGGGGCACGTCCACGCCTTTTGCGTTGGACATAGAGCCGTAGCCAGGGTTGATGTACGGACCTTCCATATAGATACCGGCAATGGTCGCGCCCTCTTCGGTTGCCATCGCTTCCCGAATCCGCTGGATTTGCTCCAGATACTCCGACAGCGTGCCGCGAGTGCTGGGGGTTGCCAAAATAGAAGTTGTGCCATTGTCCAAATGCTCCTGGGTGGCTTTTGCCGGCTCGTGGATGAAGCGAACGCCGGTACCGGAATGGCTGTGGATATCCACAAGGCCCGGGCCTACATACGCGCCCTTGGCATCGATGATTTCGCAGCCGGCCGGAATTTGGGTGGTACGCATTTCACCAAAACCGGCAATCTTGCCATCCTCGATAAACAGCACCGCCTCAGGAATCAAATGATCTCGCATTACAAGCTCTGCATTGATAATTGCTGTCATTTTTCTCCTCCTAAATTTCGGAAATCTCTTTGATTACCATAGCATACCTTGCGCCCTATGTCAAGAAAAAGGAGATGCCCGCAGGCACCTCCTTTTGGTTTTTCTTTGTCTTAATTTGCTTCTTCGGGGAATGCGTATTTTGCGCGGAATGCTGCAAACTGCTGGTTAAACGCAGTGCTTTCGTGCAGCTCGCCATTCTTCAGGGCGTTCAGGTATTCGTGGGCGTCCAACTTGCCCTCGGAAACCTGCATCATCTCGATAGCAATGTTGGAGCAGTGGTCTGCGGTTCTCCTGCAGGCGGTCAGAATATCCTCCAGCACAAAGCCGTATTCCACTGTACACAAACCGTCCCGCAAACGCCGCACGTGGCGGGATTTCACCTCGCGGACAAGGGCATCCACCACCTGCTCGTGGGGCTCGATGGTAATTGCTTTTTCCAAATCGAAGGTCTCGTAAGCAGAAACTGTATCCTCCACGATTTCCAGCACAGCCTGCTGCAAAACGGCTATCTCGGTTTTCGCCTGCTCGGAGAACTGCAGCTGCTTTTCGTTGATTTCTTCGGCTGCCTTGGCAAGCGCCAATGCGTGGTCACCCAGGCGCTCAATATCGGATGCGCTGTAAAGCAAGGTGTTCAGCACCCGGTTATCCCGCACGGAAAGGCTCTTTCCGGACAGCTTCACAAGGTACGTGCCCAAGGCGTCCTCATACTGGTCGGTCTTATCTTCCAAAACAACAACCTGCTTCATACTGCTTTCATCATATTTTTCGGTCAATCCCACTGCCAAGCGTAATGCCTGTGCTGCATCGGATGCCATTTCTGTGGCAACCGCGTGTGCCCGCTGCACAGCAACGGCAGGTGTCGCCAGCAGGATTTCGTCCAAAAGCACGGTCTTTTCTTCTTCCTTGGCATCGGGAACAATCTTGCAAACCGCCTTGATCATCAGGTTTCTTGCGGGGATCAGCATCAAAGTCACAATCACATTGTACGCGGTGTGGACAATGGCGATGTCAACGGGGCGGGTAACCGTGTCTAAGAATTTCCAATCAACAAACAGACCCACGCCGTAGAACACCGCAGAAACCACCGCTGCGCCTACAATTTTGTTCAGCAGGTGGATGGTTGCGGTACGACGGGCTTCCCGCTTTGCGCCCACTGCACCCAGCATCGCGGTGACGCAGGTACCGATGTTTTGACCTAAAATAATCGGAATCGCGGAACCAAAGGTCACTGCACCGGTAATGCACAAGCCCTGCAAAATGCCCACGGAGGCAGAAGAGGACTGAATGATTGCCGTCAGCACCGCGCCAAAAAGAATTCCCAAAAGGGGATTGGAGAAGGAAATCATCAGCTTGGCAAACCAGGCCTCTTCCTTCAAAAACTCCATAGAGCCACTCATCAGCTCCATACCGGTCATCAGCGCCATAAAGCCCAGCATAATGGTGCCCACATTCTTTTTCTTATCGCTCTTTGTGAACATAAACAGCACAATGCCCACAATGCCGATAATGGGCGCCAAAGTATCCGGCTTAAACAGCTTGACAATAAAGCTGTCGCCTTCCAGGCCGGACAGGGACAAAATCCAGGATGTTACCGTAGTACCGATGTTGGAACCTAAGATAACACCATCCGCCTGCTGCAGGGTCATAATGCCGGAGTTAACAAAGCCCACCACCATCACCGTGGTCGCAGAGGAGGACTGGATAATGGCAGTGACTGCCAGACCCAGCAAGCAGCCTCTCCACACGGTGGAGCTCATTTTTGCCAGAATGGTCTGCAGCTTACCGCCTGCGGTACGCTCCAGCGCCTTGCCCATCACATCCATACCGAACAGGAACAATGCCAGGCCGCCCAGCAGGGTAATAATTTTGAAAATGTATGTAGCCATAAAAATCTCCTTTGAGACAGTTTACATTTCACCAGTTACCATTATACACAAATTTTTCTTTTTTTCTACATAATCTCTACATTTTCCATAATAAATTTATAAAAAGAAAAACTGTCTCTCCTGAAAAGGAGAGACAGTTCGTTTTATTCGCTTTCTTAGTTTTTCTCTTCCGGCAAAGCAAATTGGGCTTTGAAAGCCGCAAACTGCTGATTGAATGCAGTGCTTTCGTACAGTTCGCCATTCTTCAGGGCGTTGAGGTATTCGTGGGCATCCAGCCTGCCCTCGGAAACCTGCATCATTTCAATGGCAATGTTGGAACAGTGGTCTGCGGTTCTGCCGCAGGCGGTCAGAATATCCTCCAGCACAAAGCCGTATTCCACCGTGCACAAACCGTCCCGCAAACGCCGCACGTGGCGGGATTTCACCTCGCGGACAAGGGCATCCACCACCTGCTCGTGGGGCTCAATGGTGATGGCTTTTTCCAAGTCGAAGGTTTCATAAGCCGAAACCGTATCCTCCACAATATCCAACACCGCCTGCTGCAAAACCGCCAGCTCAGCGCGTGCCTGTTGGGAAAACTGAATCTGCTTTTCGTTGATTTCCTCCGCCGCTTTGGCAAGTGCCAGCGCGTGGTCACCCAGGCGCTCAATATCGGACGCACTGTAAAGCAGCGTGTTCAGCACCCGGTTATCCCGCACAGAAAGACGCTTGCCGGACAGCTTTACCAAATACGTACCCAGGGCGTCCTCATAGCGGTCGGTACGGTCCTCTAAATCCACCACCTGCTCCATAACACCGGCCTCGTATTTCTCGGTCAGACCCACAGCCAAACGCAGAGCCTTTGCTGCATCCGATGCCATTTCCGTTGCAACCTCGTGTGCACGCTGGACAGCAACCGCAGGGGTTGCCAGCAGACGCTGGTCCAAAAGCGCTGTCTGATCCGGCTCTTGAACCTCCGGCACAAGGGTATATGCCAGCTTGACCAAAACGCCGTTTGCAGGCATTAAAATTGCAGTTGCCAACACATTAAATCCGGTGTGGATCACAGAAATATCCCAAGCCTGCACAGGCTCTTGCAGGAATTTCCAATCGATAAACAAACCCAAGCCGTAGAATACAACTGCAAAAATGGTAACACCCACCACATTGAAAAGCAGGTGAACCATCGCGGTACGGCGGGCATTGCGATTGGCGCCGATGGCGCCCATAATGGCCGTGATACAAGTGCCGATATTCTGACCGAGAATAATGGGCAGTGCTGCACCGTAAGTTACCGCACCCGTCACACACAGACCCTGCAAAATGCCCACAGAGGCAGAGGAGGACTGGATAACCGCCGTCAAAATCGCACCGAAAAGAATACCCAAAACAGGATTGGTAAAGGAAATCATCAGGTCGGCAAACCAAGCTTCTGTTTTCAGGAAAGACATCGCGCCGCTCATCAAGTCCATGCCGGTCATCAGCGCCATAAAGCCCAGCATAATGGTGCCGATGTTTTTCTTCTTTTCGCTTTTTGTGAACATAAACAGCACAATGCCCACAACGCCAATCAGCGGCGCTAAAGTAGACGGCTTAAAAAACCGGATCAGGAAACTGTCACCCTCCAGGCCGGACAAGGATAAAATCCATGCGGTGACGGTTGTACCGATATTCGAGCCCATAATGACGCCCACGGCTTGTTTTAAGCTCATAATACCGGAGTTAACAAAGCCCACCACCATCACCGTGGTGGCAGAAGAGGACTGAATCACAGCGGTCACGCCTAAACCCAGCAAAAAGCCCCTCCACACATTGGAGCTCATTTTTGCAAGCAGTGTCTGCATTTTACCGCCAGCCTGCCGTTCCAGCGCTTTGCCCATTACATCCATTCCAAACAGGAACAGCGCCAACCCGCCCAGCAGGGTAATTAGCTTAAAAATATATGTTGTCATAAGCATTCTCCTTTGAGAAAAGTTTTCTATATAACCGCTATCATTATACCTGTAATTTCACTTTTTTCTATCAAGCCTTTGAAAAGCCTGTGTAAAATTCTTGTAAAAACCCGCACCCTTTTTTAAGGGTGCGGGTTTCTCAAAATATTACCGTGATTGTCGTACCTTTTCCAGGGGAGCTGTCCAATTCCAGTTCTGCCTTGTGGTAAGCTGCCGCGTGTTTGACAATGGAAAGCCCCAGTCCGGTTCCTCCGGACTGCTTGGAATGGCTCTTGTCCACCCGGTAAAACCGTTCAAACACCCGCCCTTGATGCTCGGCGGGGATGCCGATGCCGGTATCTGCCACTTGCAGCCGGTTGTTTTGGACTGTGACCGTAACCTTTCCGCCCGCTACATTATATTTAATGGCGTTTTCGCAAAGGTTATAGATAATCTCATACAAAAGTCTTCGAACGCCTTGCTGAACAAACCCTTCTCCGGCAACGGAAACTGTCACCTCTTTTTTCTCCGCCTTGGGCGTCAGCTCTGATGCCACCTCCTGGGCAAGCGTCAGCATATCCACCGGCTCGGCAGGCATTTCTGCACCCTCATCCAGCTGGGAAAGACGAATAATATCCTCCACCAAATTCACAAGGCGGGACGCCTCTGTGCGAATATGGCCCACAAACCGCGCCTGATCTTCCGTTTTCACCACGCCGCTTTCCAGCAGCTCTGCGCTGCCGATAATGCCTTGCAGCGGCGTTTTCAGTTCGTGGGAAACATTGGCAGAAAATTCTCTGCGCAGCTGCTCTGCATTCAGCCGTTCTGTCACATCAAACGCCAAAACCACCGCGCCAATCACCGTTCCGTCTGATTCGATGCGTGTTAAGTCAAACTGATAGTCCCGCCCATTTTTGTTCATTTTCGCATATCCACGGCCTCTGTCCAGCGCATCATTCACCGCATCCCGCATTGCACGAGTCCGGTCAACCGTCAGGAAATTCTTACCAACGCAATTTGCCTTCGCTTCAAACAACCGTTTTGCCGTGGGATTGATCGATAAAATCGTTCCCTCGTGATTTAAAAGTACCAAACCTTCCTGCATATTTTCGGTAATTTGCGAAAACTCATCGGTTTTGCGCCGCAGTGTTTCCATTTGCTCCCGAATTTGGTTGTGCTGCTGATGAATGCGCCGGAGCAGAGGAGAAACCTCCTCATAAACATCGTTTTTCAGCGGCGCTTCCAAATCCAGCGCGTTCAGCGGTTCCACAATTTTCTTTGCCATTCTGCGCGCCAAAAAAGCGGACAGCGCAAACACAAGCATCACAATCAAAAGCATCGGCCAAACCAGATTGAACATCAGCGACCAAACCGACTCTTGGCTGGCAGAAATACGCAAAACTGTGCCGTCCTGCAACTTTTGCGCTTCATAATAAGTCTGTTTTGTCAAGGTCGAAGAGACGCGAACGGCGCTGCCTTCTCCTGTTTCGAATGCCTCCCGAAATTCTTCCCGGTCTGCGTGATTTTCCATTTCCGACTGGGCGACCTGGGTATCAAAAAGAACTGTGCCGTTGGTGTCAATCCAGGTAATGCGAAACCGTTCCGCCTCCACATTTTCCAAAAAGGCATTTCCGTATTGCTCTGTGCCGGTAACCGCCAGGCTGAGTTCATCCTTTAGCTGCCGGATATGCACCTCGGTAAAGTTGGTATATAGCACACCGGTGACGATACCCAGAGAACAAAGCAGCACCAACACCGCAACCAGCAAGGTAGAACGAAATATTTTTTTCGTCATATTTCTCCCGTTCCTTTCCTCTTATCGGTTATCCATCCGGTATCCCACATTGCGCACGGTTTCAATCAACTCTCCGTAAACGCCTAATTTTTGCCGTAAAGTCCGGATATGCATATCCACCGTGCGGGTCTCTCCCAGATATTCCTCATTCCAAACCTTCTCCAACAGCTGCTCTCTTGTAAATGCAACGCCGGGATGGGAGAGGAACAGCCGCAAAAGCGCAAATTCTTTATAGGTAAGCGCCACCCGTTCCCCGTCTGCCGTGACCGTATGGGCATCCAAATTCACCACAAGTCCGCCAGAGTGCAACGCCGCGGCTTTTTCTGCCGGCTTGTAGCGGCGCAGCACAGACTTCACCCGGGATACCATCTCCATAATGCCAAAGGGCTTTACCAAATAGTCATCTGCGCCCAAATCCAGGCTTTGCACCTTATCAAATTCCGCGCCCTTGGCAGTAGCCATAATCACAGGAATATCCCGAAAAGTATCGCTGCTCTTCATCATTTTTAAAAGTGTCACGCCGTCTTTTCCCGGCAGCATCACATCCAGTATCACCAACTCCGGGATGTCTTTCTGCAGCGCTTCCCAAAAGCTGTCGCCATTTTCAAACCCGCAGGTTTCAAAGCCAGCTGATGTCAGTGCATACATCTCAATATCACGAATGCTGGCATCGTCTTCTACGCACCAAATCACAAGCAACACCTCCTCATTTTCTTCATATTACCTATTTTTTTGTTTTTTTGCAAGTATTACCTTTGAAAAAGCGGTTTTTAGGCACTCTCGCGAAAGTAGAGTGCCATTTCTACCGAAAGGAGCAGTGCAAACAGCATCGTAGATAGACAAGCAGCAAGCGGTTATGCTATGGTAAACCAAAGAAGCGAAAGGATAGGTTTTATGAGAACTATCAAAATTGTTGCAGATTCCTCTGCAAATTTAACAAAATTACATTCGGCAGCATTTGATATGGCGCCTCTGAAGATTATTACCGCCCAGCGAGAGTTCGTGGATAATCGGGACCTAAATTTGGACGATATGCTCCGCTTCTTCAGCACCTACAAGGGCAAATCCCAAACCTCCTGTCCCAATCCGGAGGATTGGTTAACCGCCTTTGGGGATGCAGACGATGTTTTTTGCGTGACCATTACCAGCGGCCTGTCCGGTAGCTACAACGCCGCCTGCATCGCGAAAGATATGTATGAGTCGGAGCATCCCGGCAGACGGGTGTTTGTGATTGACTCTCTTTCTGCAGGTCCGGAGCTGACGCTGATCGTTGAAAAACTGGAACAACTGATTATAGAAGGCAAGTCTTACGAAGAAATCTGCACATATATGCCGGAATACACCCAAAAGACCGGTCTTCTGTTTATGCTGGAGTCCCTCAAAAATTTTGCCGCCAACGGGCGGGTTTCTCCCGCAGTTGCCAAAATTGCCGGTGTTTTGGGCATTCGCATTGTAGGAAAGGCAAGCGATGTCGGCACCTTAGAGCCTACAAACAAATGCCGCGGAGAAGCAAAAGCCTTGCAGGCCATTTTGCAGCACCTGAAAGACAGCGGATTAAAAACCGGCAAAGTGTTTTTGGCGCACTGCCAAAACGAAGCTGCTGCAAAAACACTCAAGCAAATGATTGAAACAGACCTGCCGGATGTCACCGTGAAAATCGGCAAAAACTTAGGACTGTGCAGCTACTACGCAGAAAAAGGCGGGCTTTTGGTCGGTTTTGAGAAGATATAACGGTCGTTTGCATTTATTAAACGACAGGTTGTTTTAGTGAAATCGTTCGCTTTGCTCACGGTGAAATTTCGACTTCGTCGAAGTGAAATTTTCTGCTATCGCAGAAAGTGAAATTAAATTCGGCATAGCTGTCGCAGGCAATTTAGCTGGTGTAAACCAATTTCGCTTGCAAAGCAAATTTCGCTCGGCAAAGCCGAATTTAGCCGAAAAAGAAGCAGATGCTATTGCATCTGCTTCTTTTTCTGGGGTGGGTAATGGGACTCGTTTGCATTTTCGCCAAAGGCGAAAATTAAGGTTCCGCTGCGTCCAGCCGCAGCGGGCAACGCTCATCCGCGTTGCATTTACATCATTAGAGTCCCTTACCACCAGACCAAAAAAATACCCCCCCAAAAAGGGGGAGGTTTATTTTTATGGGGTGGGTAATGGGACTCGAACCCACAACACCTGGAACCACAATCCAGTGCTCTGCCAATAGAACTATACCCACCATATTTGAAGTTATGAGTTATATTAAATCCTTATGGATTTCGTTATATTTTCTGCTAACGCAGAAAGTTATATTATATTTGCTCTAACTGCCCGCAGGCAATACAACTTGCGAAGCAAATATAACTGTCGAAGACAATATAACTCGCCGCAAGGCAAATATAACTGAAAAACCGCTAAGCGGTTTTCTGGCACGCCAGAAGGGACTCGTTTGCATTTTTGCCAAAGGCAAAAATAAAGGTTCGGCTCCGTCAAGCCGTCGCCGGCAACGCTCGCC
>JAZRHG010000081.1:0-1927 GCA_045644625.1 Faecousia sp. | reverse complement strand
CCCTCCGCTTCCACCATTGCCTTGAACTTTTCCACAAGTGCGGCGATGCCTTCCTCGCCCTGAGCAGGGTCGATGATGTAGAGCACCTCGTACTTACCGGTAATCTTAGCCATGTTGTTTGCACCTCCTTTTGGACTTTTGGCTCCCGAGCGCGTCGGGAGCAAGGATATGTCCACATACGTAGACTAAGATATTATAATGACAAACTCCCTATTTGTCAACACTTTTTTCTTCCCATAACATCTTATAACAGTTAAATTGCCGCCCTTTCGGGCGGCAGCGAAATTACTTTGTAGCGAAATTACCCTTCGGGTAGCGAAATTAAATTCGGCAAACAGCTGGGCGCAGCCCAATTTCGCTCCGGCAGGAATTTAGCTGGCAACGCCAATTTCGCTCGGCGAAGCCGAATTTAGCTGACAGCTACGCTGTCTCAGCAGCAGCCGCAGTTGTTGTCGCAGCCGCAGCTATTGCCGCAGCCATTGCCGCCGAACAGGCCATTGCCATTGCCGCAGCAGCTGAACACCAAAATCAGAATGATAATCCACCAGCAACTATTGTTACACATACACGTAACCTCCAAAAATTTTTTAGCAGCTTTGTTGCCGCTCATTCCAACATATTCCGGAGGCAAAATAATGTGCAGTTTGACACGGGGTAAAAAATATTTTATAATGCACCATAGAGGTGAAATTATGGAACTTTTGGAAGACAAGCGGACCCTCACAGCCCTTTGGGATGCCCCCAATCCTATGCAAAAAGCATTGGATTATTTAGGGCTCAAGCTGGCATTTTTATCCTGCCGGGTGTTCTCCCCGATGTCGGGCACTGTCTGCGCGTTTTTTGACTGCGGCGCGGAAAAAACCTATGCCTTTCCCTGCGCCGTTGCCCGGGAGCATGTGGATTACCTGTCGGCGCTGCTGTCCCATGCCCGCAATTGTAAAGGCAAACAATTCCCAAACAACATTTTATTGATATTCTACCCCCCCGACACCGCCAAGCAGGTGTGCCAAACCGGCTTGTTCCGGCAGTATCGGGTATCCCAGGTGTTCTATCTGCGGCAGTGGGATAAGACGGCAGCCGGCACGCTTTCCGCACGAAAGAACGAAATGCTCAGCCGTTCCTGTGACATAACCGTTACGGCAGAGGGGCAGGCAGCTCTGGATACCGCCATCGCCTTTTACAATCGTGTGGCTGCTTTGGAAAAAGCTTTACCGGAGGAGATTTTCCGTCTGCTAAAATTCACAAAGTTAGCGGGCAACGAAGAAACCGCCCGCATAGAAGGCACACTGCGCACCTTCCAGGATGAGGTTTACAACGATTTGCGCGCAGGTCTTACCGCCACCGCCCGGGAATTACAAGAGCAGACCGGCTGTAACCTGAAGCTTGCAATGACCGACGGATATCCGGCAGTGCTCAATGCGCCTGACCTGTTTGACCGGGTGCGAAAGCTTGTGCCCCTGCAAAAGCTGAAAACGCCGGAAATGGACACCGACGAATTTTCCTGCTTCCTGCGCTATGCCCCGGGAATGCTGCTGTTTATCGGCAAGGGCGAAGAAATGCCCCAAAAAACATTGGAATTCTTACAAACGATTACTGAGAAACTCTCTTGATTTTTATCATCGGCTATGCCGACACCGCAATTGTCCATTGTCAATTGTCAACTGTCAATTAAAAAACACCCGCCAAAGGCGGGTGTTTTTTATTGGATATATTACATATCGAAGGGTTCCATACCCAGAACAGGGTGACCAACTTCGCCCAGGTACTCCAGCAGCTGCTCGGGGTCTTCCTGGCAGATAGTCTCGTCTGCGATCATATCGGTGAAGTTCTCCACGCCGTACATTTCCAAAACGGTGGCATCCAAACGCTCGCGCATCTGGTCCTTCAGCATCTTGGGCATCCAGACGATACGGCCGGGGCCGCCTTC
>JAZRHG010000080.1:0-3296 GCA_045644625.1 Faecousia sp. | reverse complement strand
GTCGTAAGCAGAAGCGCCAAACTGATTCAGAGTGTCTGCGCCGAACTTCTCAACATACTTGTCAATGAATTCCTTAGCCTTGCCTTCGGTGGCCTTGGAGTTGAAGTGGGACAGCATCGTGACCTTCTGGGGAATGGTGGTGATATCGAAGCCTTCCTGGCTGTCAATGCCGTCGAAACCGTCGCAGCCGTAGTAAACTGCGTCAGCAGCCAAAATTGCCTTTGCCTGATCCATAAAGATGGATGCGGGCTGGTAGTAAGTAGGCATAAAGATGAACTTGCAGTCCTTCAAGGTGTCAATCTGGGTGCTGAAGTCAGTCGCGCCGGCATCGGTGAAGGAGGTTTCCACAACCGTGACGGAAGCGTCCAGGTTCTTCTTGAACTGCTCGTAGATGCCCTTGGAGTAGTCTTCATCAGACTTGTAGAATGCACCGATGGTCTGACCTGCCAGGTTCTCGTTAACGAACTTAGCTGCAACTGCACCCTGGTTGCCGTCAGCGAAGCACATCTGATAGCCGTTGTCAAATTCGGGGATCTTATCGCCGGAAGCGGAGGGGGTCAGGAAGAAGACATTGTCTTCCTTGGACAGGTTCTTAAACTCCATACCGGGCTTGGTGGTAACGGTGCCCAAGGACAGCTGCATGCCCTGCTCCAGCAGAGCGGAGTAGTTACCGGACACCAAAGCAGCATCGTGCTTGTCGTCCATTGCAACGAACTTGAACTTCACACCGTTGAAACCGCCGGCAGCGTTAATCTCGTCAACAGCCATCTGTGCAGCGTTGGCAACTGCAGTGCCGTAAATTGCAGCAGCACCGGTCAGAGGACCGGAAACGCCGATAACGAACTCTGTGTTGTTGGCGGTGTAGCTCTTCTCAGCGCTGCAGCCGGCAAACAAGCCAAGTACCAGCATAGCAGCCAATGCGATTGCTAAAAACTTTTTCATAATAGGTTACTTCCTTTCATTATAAACCTTTCGGTTTTTCGGATGCACCTATTGTATCTCACGCACGCACAATTGTCAACCACAAAAATACACCAATTTATACGTTTCTACAAATTTCTTTTTTGTACATTCCGTACAATAAAATGCCGATTTTTGCTTATTCGGCATCCAAAACTGTCTTGCAGGCATCTAAAACCTGGGAAATAATAGGTACGCAAACCTCACGGCCGTAGCCGCCGTCCTCCACCGCCACGATAAACGCCAAGGGATATTCTTCATCCGCAACAAAGCCTGCGAGCATTGCGTTTGGTTTTTTGCCGCCGCCCACCTCAGCTGTGCCGGTTTTGGCGCAGACGGTAAGTCCGGGAAAATGCTCGCTGCCGTATTTGTCCGTTACGTTAAATCCCATCATTTCCTGCAGTTTTTCTGCAGTAGATGCAGACATCAGGCGCTGCTCCTTTTGGGTTTTTGCCTGATAGCTTGTAATGCCGTCAGAGGTAATCTTCTCCACCAAATAAGGGGTTACTCCTCTGCCGTCAGCGGCAATGGCGCCCACAAAGGTCATAAACCGGCAAGGGTTTACAAGGTCTGTGTGTTGTCCGATACCGCTCCAGGCGATGCTATATTCCGAGGCCCCGGACAAATCAAACTTCCCCTCTGCGGTGGTAATCCCGTCAAAGCTTACGCTCTGAGTAATCCGGAACTGCTCTGCATACCGGGTCAGGGTTTCCCCGCCCAACTGCTGGGCAATTTGGGCAAAGGCGCAGTTGCAGGAATTACGGAAAGCCATTTTTACATCCTGCTTGTAGTGCTTGTCCTCACAGGTAACCTCCTGATTGCCGATGGTATAGGTTCCGCTGCACTGAAATTCCTGCTCCAAAATATCCGGAATTGATTCCAGTGCCGCCGCCAAGGTGACAATTTTATAGATAGAGCCTGGAATATAAGCAGATTGGGTGAAGCGGTTTACATACAATCCGTCATAAGCGCCGGCTGTATCTTCCTGAATGTCCGGGGGATTATCCGGATCAAAATTGGGCGTTGTAATACTGCACAAAAGCGCGCCGGTTTTGTAATTATAAACACCAATTGTGCCTTTATGGCTGCCCATAGCCTCCAAAGCTGCCTGCTGCACCGCAGCTGACAATGTCAGCTGTGCCGTGCCACCGGTGGTGCCATAGGCATACACACCGTTGAGCAAATCAAAGCCGATGAGTTCTCCTGCATAGTGGGAAAGCGCAGGCGCGGAAATACTTCCCCGCCGGTCTCCCAGCCAGTGCACCGTGGAACGCCGCACTGCCTCCGCCTGGGCATAGCTTCGGCTGTCGCTTAAATCCAAAAGCTTTGTGCCGTCCCGGTCCACAATCTCGCCGCAACCGATATTGCCGCCGTTATACACATGGGGGGAACCGGCAAATATCACCCAATCACTTGCCTGGGTTACATACTCAAACACAAAAATCCCAAAGCCCACCAAAAGAATCAGCACCAGCAACATAGCAATTCCTGCGCGTCCTGCAATTCTATTCATCCTCTTGTCCTCCTTTTTGCGTCAGTCGGACAGCAAAGCTGGCATTTTGCCGGGTATCTGCCGCTTTGATAAACGCCAACAGTCCCCAGGAACAAAGCATACTGGAGCCACCGTTGGATAAAAACGGGAAGGTCACACCAGTCAGCGGCAGCACATCCACTGTGCCCAAAGCATTAAGAATGACCTGCACCAGCATAATGCCGGAGGCAGTGCAAGCGCCGATGGTATAAAAGCTGCTGCGTCCCACAGCCGCAGAGCGGACAGAAAATACCGCCAGTGCCACCACAGATATCAGCAGCAAAGCAACAAAAATCAGACCCCATTCCTCACACACAGTGGCAATCGCCACATCGGAGTCTGCGGCAAACACGTGCTTCATCCAGCCATTTCCCGCACCCAGGCCCAATAGGCCTCCGGATGCCATACACATTAAAGCTCTTGTCTGCTGATAGCCGCCCTCCAAAGGCACTTCCCAGATATGCCGCCAGGATGCAAATCTGCGCAGGGCGTGAGGCGCAATTTTCAGCGCCACCACACCGGCAAAGCCCAAGGCAGTGCAGGCAAGGGCAATGGTGCCCACATTTCCGGAGCGCATATAGGCAATCACCAAAAAGGCGCAGAAGAAAATAAGCGCAGTACCAAAATCGTTCATCACGGCAAGACAGCCGCAGATTAAAATAGAATAACCGATGAAAGAGAACAGGTTTCGTTTGGTCATAATCCGGTCCATTGCCGAAGCACCCACATAAACAAAGCAGACCTTGCTCAGTTCCGAGGGTTGAATGGACAGCGAACCGATGACCAGCCAGTTTTTCGCGCCGTA
>JAZRHG010000079.1:0-5648 GCA_045644625.1 Faecousia sp. | reverse complement strand
ACCACTTCTTCATGATGCCGTTGCCAGCTTCGTCCTTGCATTCGCCGCAAGCGTCCAGAGCAGTAGCACCGGAGTTGATCAGGTGGATGAAGCCGCCGTTCTCCAGAGCCTTGCCTTCGACCTTGTAGCCGGAAGCACGCTCACAAGCCTCGGGGGACCAGTAAGTACGAACGTCGGAGAACATCTGAGCGCGGTTGGTCAGAAGCTTCATGAACAGCATGCCCAGACCGTTGAGAACGTCGTTCTCGGTGGCCAGGATGTAGGGCTCACGGGCGCCGTTGTGGCCGAAGGTGGAGTTCAGCAGAGCTTCGGGGAAGTCGCAGTTGGGGTAGAAGTCAGTCCACTGACGCTGACCCTGGAAACCACCGGCGATAGCATTGTGACCGACCATTTCTTCTTCGCAACCTGCAGGCAGGTTGGGGTTGCCGTTGAACATATCCTTGATGATGCAGTACATCTTTGCAAGGAAGTCCCACTGTTCAGCCTTCTTCTCGTCGGAAGTCTTTACAAAGTCAGGGTTCTTGTCCCAGCCTTCCTTGCAGTTTTCGGCAATCCAAGCCTTAGCTTTGGCAACTTCTTCTGCGTCGTAGATGCCCTCGGACATTCTGCGGATGATTTCCACCTCGTCCACGGACTCCACACGCATACCCAGATAGCTTTCGATGAAAGCGGGGTCAATGATGGAGCCACCGATACCCATACAGATAGAGCCGATCTGCAGATAGCTCTTGCCGCGCATAGTAGCAACCGCAACAGCTGCACGGGCAAAGCGCAGCAGCTTCTGCTGTACGTCAGCGGGAATGTTGGTCACTTCGTCCAGGTTCTGAACATCGTGGCCATAGATGCCGAAAGCGGGCAGACCCTTCTGTGCGTGGGATGCCAGAACAGATGCCAAATACACTGCGCCGGGACGCTCGGTGCCGTTAAAGCCCCATACGCCCTTAATGGTCTGGGGATCCATATCCATAGTCTCGGAGCCGTAGCACCAGCAGGGGGTAACGGTCAAGGTGATGTCCACGCCGTTTTTCTTAAACTTTTCTGCACAGGCGGCAGCTTCTGCCACACGGCCGATGGTGGTGTCGGCGATGATAACCTTTACCGGCTCACCGTTGGAGTACTGAAGGTTCTCCTCAAACAGCTTTTTGGCGGCTTGTGCCATTGCCATGGTCTGATCTTCCAGGCTCTCGCGTACCTTCAGAGGGCCACGGCGGCCGTCAATTGTAGGGCGAATACCAATTACGGGGTAATCGCCGATGTATCTGTTTTTTGCCATAAATTTTTCCTCCTAAGTTTCTCGCCGTACAAGCGGCGGTTTGTAGATATATTTATAAAAACGCAGATGCGTCTTTATTCCAAATTGCAACCCACCAAAGAGCAGGCAAGCTTGGTGGTGCGGGGGTTTCCTGTATAGCCGGATAAACGCTCAATTAAGTAAGTGGCAGCTAAAGTGCCGATTTCCTGCTCCGGTTGATGCACCACCGGTAGCGGCGGCTTCATCATAGAGCAGATACGCACGCAGTCAAAGCCGAAGATGTCCAAGTCATTGGGAATGTGCAAACCCCGTTCCCGGGCGGCGGTAAGCAGTCCCATCGTGATGTCGTAATTGGAGGCAAAGACTGCGGTGGGGGGTTCCGGAAGCTGCATCAAAGCTTCAAAACCCAAATAACCGGTGGCGAAGGTGTTGTCACCGCTGATGATGAGGGCATCATCATATAAAACATCGTGGTCAGACAGGGCGCGAAGATAACCGATGTGCCGTTCTTTGGCGGTGTACACCGATTTGGGACCGGCAATGGTGGCAATCCGGCGGTGTCCTTTTTGAATAAGCGTGCTGACGGCGCGGTAAACCGCATCGGCGTTATTGACAAGCACCGCATCTCCCTCCACACCGGAAATCATACGGTCCACCTGCACAATGGGCAGATTTTTACCGGAGGTTAACTCCCGAAATTCGCTTAAGGAAAGGTTTTCCGGAATATATACCAGCCCTTCGATGCCGCTCATTAACAAAAACTGAAGATTTTCCCGCTCCAAGCCGTGGTCAGCACCATAACAGGATATTAATGTATGATAGCCGTTTTCCCGCAATGTCTTGTCCAAAGCCGTCACCACACTGCCAAAAAACGGCGCAGAAATGTCCGGCAGCAAGATGCCGATGGAGGGGTTGTGGGGGGATTTCAGATTTCTGGCGAAGGGATTTGCGTGGTAATCGAGCTTGGCGATGGCGGAGGCAATGGCCTTGGCGTTTTCCTCACGAAGATTGCCGCCGTTGAGATATTTGGATACGGTGGACAAGGAGACACCGGCGGTTTTTGCTACATCTTTAATGGTTGCCATAGCCTTGCCCTCCTTCCGCGAATCGTTTCGTTTTCAAAATCTAATTTCACACTATTCAAATTTTTGTAATTATATGATATAAAAAATTTTTTGTGCTGTCAACACAAAAATTTAAAAAAAGACTTGATTTTTTTGTGAAAATTTATTATGATATACACAAATGATAAGGAAAACATCAGGCGAAAAACGCGAATCGTTTCGCGATAAAGTCGAAAAAGCACTGAATTTCCTTGCAAAATCAAGTTTGCGATAGAAAATTGCTTACATTATTAATAATAGTGGCATACCACTACCCGGCAACACCGCCGGAGTAAATTAGGAAGGTGATAGCAAAATGAGCGAAACGATCCTGAAAATGCAGGGTATTCAGAAGTACTTTTCTGGCGTTCACGCCCTGAAGGGTGTTGACTTCGAGTTAAAAGCCGGTGAGGTACACGCGCTGATGGGCGAAAACGGTGCCGGTAAGTCTACCTTGATTAAGGTTCTCTGCGGTATCCATAAGCGCGACGGCGGCACAGTAGAGCTGTTCGGCAAGGAAGTGCACTTCGAAAACATTGCCGAGTCTCAGGCAGCCGGTATCAGTGTTATCCATCAGGAGCTGAATATGATGAACCATCTGACAGTTGCGCAGAATATGTTCATCGGCCGTGAATTTAAAAAGGCGGGCTTCATTGATGACCGCAAGATGGAAGAAGAAGCCAAAAAGATGTTTGACCGCATCGGTGTCAAGATTGACCCCGGTTGCAAGTTGGGAGACCTGACTGTTGGTAAGCAGCAGATGGTTGAAATTGCCAAGGCAGTTTCCCGTGACTGTAAGCTGCTGGTTTTGGATGAACCCACTGCAGCACTGACACTTCCCGAAGTTGAGGAACTGTTCAAAATCATGCGTGATTTGCAGCAGAAGAACATCGGTATGATTTACATCTCCCACCGTATGGATGAAATCAATCGCATTTCCGACCGTGTTACCGTTATGCGTGACGGCGAATATGTTGGCACTGTGAACACCGCGGAAGTCACCAAGGACGATATCGTGAAGATGATGGTCGGCCGTGTGATTATGGGTGAGCAGAAAGCTGCAAGCACCGTACCTGCAGATGCACCGGTTGTGCTGGAGGTCAAGAACCTGAATGCAGGCAAGGAAGTTAAGGATGTAAGCTTTACCCTGCGTAAGGGTGAAATCTTAGGCTTTGCAGGTCTGATGGGCGCCGGTCGTACCGAGGTTGCCCGCGCACTGTACGGCGCAGATAAGAAGCAGACCGGTGAGATTTACTTAAACGGAAAGAAAGTTAAGATAAATTCCCCCAAACAGGCTGTAGACCAGGGTATCTGCTACCTGTCTGAAGACCGGAAGCGTTTTGGCCTCATGCTGGATAAATCCGTCACGGAAAATACCGTAATCGCCTCTGTGGACGATTTTATTGCAGCCGGCATTATCAATGACGGCAAGATGCGTTCTTCCTCTGCAGAGTTCAATGAAAAGCTTCGCACCAAGACACCTTCTATGGAGCAGCTGCTGAAGAACCTGTCCGGCGGCAATCAGCAAAAGGTGATTATTGCCCGGTGGCTGATGAAGAATTCGGATGTTTTCATTTTCGATGAGCCTACCCGCGGCATTGACGTGGGCGCCAAGAGTGAAATTTACCACCTGATGGAGGAGCTTGTAAAGCAAGGCAAATCCATTATTATGATTTCTTCCGAGCTTCCCGAGGTCCTGCGTATGAGTGACCGCGTTTTGGTTATGTGCGAGGGCAGAAAGACCGGCGAGCTGGACATTGCTGAGGCAACTCAGGAAAACATTATGCAACTTGCAACAATGCGAGAGGAGAATTGATATGAGCAATAAAAAATCCCCCTTACTGGCCGCAAAGAATATTCTGGCAGGCGGTAAGCAGAACTTCGTTATTATTTTGGCTGCAATCGCACTGTTTGCAGTGTTCTATCTGATTAACCCCGGTTTTGCCAGTCAGGGCAACCTCTTGACTATGGCAAAATCCTTCGTGCCTTACGCAATTTTGGCACTGGGCGCCACCTTCGCCATCTCCACCGGTGGTATCGACCTGTCTATCGGTACTGTGTGTATCGGTTCTGCAGTTTTGGCAGGCGCTATCTGCAAGACCGGTGTTTCTATTGAAGACGGCAACCTAACTATGACCATTCCTCTGATTTTGGCTACCGGCGTGGTATTCGGCCTGATCAACGGTCTGCTGGTTGCAAAGTGCAAGATTGCTCCGTTTATCGCAACATTGGGCACTATGATGGTTTCCCGCGGTCTGACCGCAGTTGTGGCAGAAGCTGTCCGTGAGACTTCTTCCGCTGTGAAGTACCCCACCACCGGCTGGATGCAGAAGCTGTTCACCAACCTGAACGGTTTCCCCATCGGTCTTGTTTGGGTTTTGGCACTGACCATTATCTGTATGGTGGTTATGTACAAGACCAAGATTGGCCGCTACATTCTGGCAATTGGCTCCAATGAAGAAGCTGCCCGTCTGTCCGGTATCAACACCGATAAGTATAAAATCATTGCTTATGTAATCAGCGGAACCTTTGCAAGTATTGCGGCTCTGTTCTATCTGGCTTCCAACCCCTCCCTGACCATTGCAGCAGGCAACGGTATGGAATTGGATGCAACTGCAGGCGTCTACATTGGCGGCACCTCCACCACCGGTGGCTCCGCTTCTGTAATCGGTACTATCCTGGGCTCTCTGATTTTGGTTATCATCCGTCAGGGTCTGAATATCGCGCTGTCCAGTGGCAGTGTGGTTTCCGCGACCAACATCACCTACGCCGTGACCGGCGTGATCGTTGTGGGTGCAGTTCTGCTGGACGTTCTGAAGAAAAAGAACGCAGCAAAGGTCAAGACTCCCGCAACCGAAAAGAAAGGCAAGAAAGAAACGGTAAAATAAGCCTTTCCAAATTCCTTTGTATAGGTGTGCAATACGCACTTATAAAATTTTAAAAAGCAATAAAAATTAGGAGGACAAACACATGAAAAAACTGATTGCTCTTGTTTTGGCAATGGTTATGGTTCTGGGCCTGGTCGCTTGCGGCGCTCCCGCAACTCAGACTCCTGCCGGTACTACCGCTGCTAAAGACGATGCTCCCGTAGACACCACTGCTGCGGTTGCTGATGAAGGCACTAAGACAATTGCCGTCATCGCTAAGGGCGAGACCCACGCTTTCTGGCAGGCTGTTAAGGCTGGCGCTGTTGACGCTGGTAAGGAAGCCGGCTACGAGGTCACCTTCCGTGGCCCCACCGCTGAGAGCGAAGAGTACGTGAACGCACAGCGCGAGATGGTTCAGGCTGCTCT
>JAZRHG010000078.1:0-25835 GCA_045644625.1 Faecousia sp. | reverse complement strand
GGTACTGATGGACGACCAGACAGAGGCTACACCCGATATTCACTAAAAGCAAATATAAACGAAGTTTGTCGATTGCAAAAGCCGTTGGTATTACTCACTTTTTGCTTAAATCCTATAACACAACTGGGACCATTTAGCCGGAGATTACCCATGTGGTAATCTCCGGCTAAATCTTTTCATAAGACAGGATTCGAAAAATCAAATGCAACGCGGATGAGCGTTGCCGCTGACGGCTTGAGGTCAGCGAACCTTAATCTGTGCCAACGGCACAGATGCAAAAGAATCCTGTCATCCGGACTAAAAAAGAGGCGTGTTGCAATGGCTTTGCAACACGCCTTTTGTATGTGGTTAGAACTGGGAAATTAGTTCAGAAAGGTCTTTGCGCTTTTTGGTGCGGAGCTTGTCATCGTCCTTGGCATAGCCTACCGTGATGACCAGGCGGACATCGTTTTTAAGGTTGCAGATTTCCTGAATCTTATCATTGTCCAGCCAGCCTAAAATGCAGGTGCCCAAGCCTTGGGCAGTGGCTTCTGCGGTGATGTATGCGGCCAAAATGCCAATATCGATGGAACGGTAATCGTTGTGCTTCAGTTTGGAGCCTACGGCTGCGGTTTTGCAATAAGCATCCTCGGAAATCACCAGCGCAATCTTGGCATCGGATGTGAACTTGTTCATACCCATACCCTGACAAGCCTTGGTTACGGCTTTGGCGGTATCGCCACGGCAGACACAGATGTGATAGGGTTGGCTGTTGCAGGCAGAAGGGGATAGCCGGGCTGAGGCCAAAATGGCGCTGAGCTTTTCTTCTTCTACCTCCCGCTGGGGATTATAGCTTCGGCAGGACTGCCGGGCTTGTGCAATTTCTGTAAAGTTCATATTCGCTCCTCCCAAATTAAATTGTTTCTTCCAGGGTTTCAATGTAGTAGCTTACAGGACGAAAACCGTCGTCGCAGGAAACCATAGCAGAGTATGGATTTTTCATCCAGCCGTCAAAGAAATTCCCGCCGCCTTGGGCAAGGGTTTCTACATAACTGCGCATACAATTCCAGGCGTTATTGCAAAGCCCCTCCGGCTTTTGCCCGTTTTTCGAATAAAAGACCATTCCTTCCTGCATATCGCAGGCGTTTTCTAAGGGGTTTTCATACTGTGCCATCAAATCGGGATATAATGCCTTTCGCATCACTGTAATTTTGCAGGTTTTCATACTGCACCTCCCTTGCTTTTCTTCATTATAATCCGTTTCTTGGGACTTGTAAATCCTCAAGTTGTAAGGTACAATAATAAAAATGCTACATAGGAGGCGTTTTATGTCTTTTGAAAATATGTTATCTCTGCGCACCGCGGAGGTGGAAGAAACTATTTTGCAATACCTGCCCAAGGAAGAAGGCTTGCAGAAAACAGTAATGGAAGCAATGAACTACGGTATGATGGCAGGCGGCAAACGCCTCCGGCCCATGCTGATGCAGGAAACCTATAAGCTTTTTGGCGGGACAGGGGATGTGGTCAAGCCCTTTATGGCGGCAATTGAGATGATCCACAACTATTCCCTCATTCACGATGACCTG
Source organism: Faecousia sp. (assembly GCA_045644625.1). Taxonomy (GTDB): domain Bacteria; phylum Bacillota; class Clostridia; order Oscillospirales; family Oscillospiraceae; genus Faecousia. Next base: position 24,270 of record JAZRHG010000078.1, on the reverse strand, counting down.
CCGGCAATGGACAATGACGAATATCGCCGTGGCAAGAAAACTACCCACGCCGTTTACGGCGAGACAATGGGCATTCTTGCCGGTGATGCGCTACTGAACTTTGCCTACGAAACTGCCGCATCCGCTTTTGAAATTGAATTGAACCAAAAGGTTGCCAAGGCCTTGCAGCTGCTTGCTACCAAAGCCGGCATTTACGGTATGGTTGGCGGTCAGGTGGTGGATATTGAATCGGAGAACAAGCAAATCGGTTTGGATACCATCCATTTTATCCACCGCTTAAAAACCGGCGCGCTGATGGAAGCGGCAATGACTGTGGGCGCGATTTTGGCAGGCGCTACACAGGATGAACAGGACAAGGTCACCCAAATTGCCGCCGATATCGGCCTTGCCTTCCAAATCCAGGATGATATTTTGGATGTCACCAGCACAATGGAGGAGTTAGGCAAGCCCATTGGCAGTGACGATAAAAACAACAAAATGACCTATGTGGGCATTGTGGGCCTGGAAAAAGCCAAGTTAGAGGTGGAACGGCTTTCCAAGGAAGCGCTGGCGCTGCTGCACAGCCTGCCCTGTGAAAACCCGTTTTTGGAGCAACTCATTACATTCTTAATCAGCCGCAAAAAGTAAGAAGAAAAGCCGTCCAGTTGGACGGCTTTTCTATTACTTTCTTACAAATAAGACACCTAATGTGCCCGGTCCGCAGTGGCAGGAGACAGTGCAGCCGGCCTCGGTCCAGTAGATGTTTTCGAAATCGGCATAAGCATCCACCGCTTCCTTGACAGCCTCCAGGCATTCCTCGGTCACCGGTGTGCGGGTGACAAACAGTGTGCCTCTGTCCAAATCCTCCCGGTCTGCAAGACGGTCTTTGACATAGGTGGCAAGGCTCTTTGCGTAGTTGCCGCGATACTTCTTCACAACACCCATTTTGCCGTTCTTAACCTCAATACAGGGCTTTAAGTTCAAAAGGTTTGCGCCCAATGCGGCAACAGCAGAGCAGCGACCGCCCTTGACCATATATTTCAGCTGATCCAGCAGGAAACTTGCCTCCACCTTTTCGGTGAATGCCTGCAGCTGCTGCTGCAATTCATCCAAGCTTTGGCAGGTCTTAGCCAGCTGGCAGGCTTTCAGCACCACCAGACCCTGACCGGTGGACAGGTTTTGGGAGTCAACCACCCGGACATTTTCAAAATCTTCAGCAGCTAAGCAGGCGTTTTGATAGCAGGAGGAGAAATTGGAGCCGATGTTAATGTGGATAACACCGTCATATTCACCGGCAAATTTTTCAAACCACTCCGTGTATTCGCCCATATTGGTGGCGGTGGTGGTGCACAGGTCACCGCCGGCAGCCACGTGGTCAAAAATATCCTTGGGGGTAAGGGTGACACCGTCCACAAAAGGCTCATTGTTTTTAATGATGGTCAGAGGAACCAGGGTGATATTATATTTCTCCAAAAGCTCGGAGGATAAATCGCAGGTACTGTCAGACAAAATTTTAATATTCATATTTATCTCCTTAAAGCATTCACTTGCTTGAAATTCTGAAAAGGTATGATAAAATAGTAGCATAAAATAAAGGTTGTGTCAATGAAAGGATGTGAGGCGGTTATGGTAAAAATCAAGTTCCAGGTTGGTGGAATGACCTGTGCCGCTTGCTCTGCAAGAGTGGAAAAGGTGACAAATGCAGTTGACGGAGTGGAAACTGCCACGGTGAATTTGCTCACCGGCTCTATGGAAGTAACTGCGGAAAATAAGGAAGTAACACAGGCGGTTATCCAGGCGGTCAATGGTGCGGGCTATCAAGCCAGCGTGTTTGGCGAAAGGGAGAAAAAGCAAGTTCCCCAAGATACAGGGCTTGCCCAGATGAAAAAAAGGCTGATTTGTTCGGCTATCTTCCTGCTTGTGCTAATGTATTTTACTATGGGTCATATGGCGGGACTGCCTGTGCCTCATTGGTATATGGGCGCAGAAAATGCGTTGGTTGCCACCCTGTTGCAGCTGTTTCTGACTCTGCCGGTAGTGTATCTGAACAGGACTTATTTTACTCGTGGATTGAAAGCCTTGTGGAACAAAGCTCCCAATATGGATAGCCTGATTGCGGTGGGCTCCGGCGCATCCCTCATTTACGGCGTATTTGCCCTGTTTATAATGGCAAATGCGATGGGACATCAGAATTTGGATGTGGTGGATGCTTACCGGAAGAATTTGTATTTCGAATCCGCTGCGATGATTTTGACCTTAATTACCCTTGGTAAATTCTTAGAAACCCGCGCCAAGGGCAAGACCGGTGATGCCATCCGGCAGCTGATGGACTTAAGCCCCAAGACTGCTGTGGTGCGCAGAGGGGAGAGTTTGCAGGAAATTCCTGCAGAGCAGGTGAGCCCCGGCGATGTGGTGATTGTCCGTTCCGGCGGCAGAATTCCTGTGGACGGCGTTGTCATTTCCGGAAGAGCGGCGGTGGACCAAAGCGCCATCACCGGTGAGAGTGTGCCGGTGGAAAAGGCAGCGGGGGACACGGTGACCACGGCCACGATGAATGTAGAGGGCTATTTGGAAATCCGGGCAGAGAAGGTGGGCGAGGATACCACCCTTGCCCAAATTATTCATATGGTGGAGCAAGCAGGCGGCTCCAAAGCCCCCATTGCCCGCCTGGCAGATAAAATTGCCGGTGTGTTTGTGCCGGTGGTAATGGCAATTTCCCTTGTGACCTTTGCCGTTTGGATGATAGCGGGAGAGGGTGTGGCGTTTTCTCTCACCTCCGCCATTGCGGTGCTGGTGATTTCCTGTCCCTGCGCCTTGGGCCTTGCCACACCGATTGCCATAATGGTGGGCACCGGCAGAGGTGCTTCTCTTGGTGTGCTATTTAAGAACGCAGAAGCTTTGGAAAATTTACACCGGGTTAACACGGTGGTCTTGGATAAAACCGGCACACTGACCGAGGGTAAGCCTGCGGTGACAGACATTCTGCCCCAAGGCATATCCCAAGAGATGCTTTTGAAAATTGCGGTGTCTTTGGAATTAAAATCCGAGCACCTGTTTGCCAAAGCAATTGTAGAAAAGGGCAAGGATTTGGATGCCCAACCTGCCGGGGAATTTGAAACGCTGCCCGGCTTGGGTGTGCGGGGTGTCATAGACGGCAAAAATTATTTTGGCGGCAACAGCCGTTATATGGAAAGTCTGGGCATTTCTGTGCCGGATTATCCGGAGCTTGCCCAGGCGGGAAAAACACCCCTCTATTTTGCTGACGAAAACACCTGTTTGGGCACAATCGCGGTGGCGGATGTGCTGAAAACCGATTCTGCCGATGCGGTGGCGGCTATGAAAAAGTTAGGCCTTTCCGTGGTGATGCTCACCGGTGACAACCGGCAAACCGCAAACGCCATCGCAAGTCAGGCAGGCATTACGGAAATCATTTCCGATGTGCTTCCGGTTGACAAGGCGGCAGCGGTGGAAAGCCTGCAAAAGACAGGCAAACGGGTGCTGATGGTAGGCGACGGCATCAACGATGCCCCCGCGTTGGCCACTGCTGACGTGGGTATGGCAATCGGCACCGGCACGGACATTGCCATCGACTCTGCCGATGTGGTGCTGATGCAAAAATCCCTCACCGGCATTTGCAGGGCGGTGGAGCTGAGCAAGGCGACCATTCGGAACATCCGCCAAAATCTCTTTTGGGCGTTTTTCTATAACTGCCTGGGTATTCCCATTGCAGCCGGTGTTTTGTATCCGGCGTTTGGCATTCAGTTAAGCCCGATGCTGGGCGCGGCGGCGATGAGTATGAGCTCTGTGTTCGTGGTGACCAATGCGCTACGGCTGCGTTTCTTCCGCCCCAAACACGAGGAGAAAAAACAAACCATCATAAAACAGGAGGAAAAACCGATGGAAACGGTTATTACGGTAGAGGGTATGATGTGCAGCCATTGTAAGGCGCGGGTGGAAAGTGTGTGCAAGGCAGTGGCAGGCGCCACCGATGCAGTGGTGGATCTGCAGAAAAAGCAGGTCACCGTCACAGGAAATGCCTCCCGTGAGGAGCTGGAAAAAGCCATTGTGGGTGCCGGCTACGAGATAATTAAATAAGTCCGCTTTAATGTACCAATTGCTTGGTAAACTGTTGTCAGAAAACAAAAGGAGTGACGGCAATGTTTACCATCCAAAACGTACAAGGACATATTCAGGTGTATGATCATACAGGTGCTTTCCTGTTCTCTGCAGACTCAGAACGGGAGGCAAGAGAGGAACTAAGAGCCTATGAGGAATGTGCGGCTTGATCTTTGCTATGACGGCGGCCGATATAAGGGCTGGCAAAGACTTCCCAAAGAGCAAAATACCATTCAGGGTAAATTAGAGCAAATTCTCTCCCGCTTATTGGGGGAGGAAATTGAGATTGTGGGCAGCGGCAGAACCGATGCAGGCACCCACGCAAAAGGGCAGGTTGCCAATTTTCATTGTCAAAGCCAGATGCCTTGTGAGGAAATTTTAGAGGGACTTCGCAGGTATTTGCCGGAGGACATTGGCATATATTCTTGTAAGAACGTATCTCCAAGATTTCACGCCCGGCTGAACGCCAAGCAAAAAACCTACCGCTACCGCCTTTGGAACAGCAATGCGCCTTGCGTATTCCAGCGCAAATATGTGTATGTGTATCCGGAAACACTGGATCTTAACAAAATGCAGGCGGGGGCAGCGCAGTTTGTGGGTACCCACGATTTTTCTGCCTTTTGCGGCAATAAGAATATGAAAAAATCCACGGTCCGTGCCATCGAAAGCTTCACGGTGGAACGGGTGGGAGAAGAGATTGTATTCACAGTCACCGGAAACGGCTTTTTGCAGCATATGGTGCGAATTATGGTGGGCACCTTGCTGGAAGTCGGCGAAGGCAAACGAGAGCCGGACAGCATTCCGGCACTTTTCGGCGGCGCAAGAGCAGACAGCGGCGTGTTGGTGCCGGCGCAAGGCTTGTGCTTAATGGAGGTAACATATTGAACATTCAGATATTTGGAAAAAGCAAATGCTTTGACACCAAAAAGGCAGAGCGGTACTTTAAGGAGCGGCGGATCAAATTCCAGTCCATTGACCTTATTCGTTACGGCATGTCCGGTAAGGAATTTGACAGTGTGCTGCGGGCGGTGGGCGGCATTGATAACCTGATTGACTGGGATAGTAAATCTCAGGAGGTTACAAACCTCAAGTACACCGACGATAAGATTGCAAAAGAGGACAAGGCGTTTGATTATCCGGAAATTATGAAAACACCTATCGTCCGCAACGGAAAACAGGCCACAGTCGGCTACTGCCCGGAAATCTGGGCAACTTGGGAATAAACACGAAAGCAGTTCTTCAGTTAGGAGAACTGCTTTTTTTATGAGGTGAAATGATGGCTGCATTTTTGGAACAACTAAATGGCTTTGTTTGGGGCGTGCCGGCGTTGATTGGCATTGTGGGGGTGGGGATTTATCTCACAATTCGCACCGGCTTTGCCCAGTTTCGCCTGTTTCCCCGGGCAATCCGGGATTTTTGCAGCCGCTTTTTGGGCAAGGACAAGGATGACAACTCCGGCTTTCAGGCGCTATGCACCGCCTTGGCTGCCACCGTGGGCACAGGCAATTTGGCAGGGGTTGCCGGGGCAATTGCTTTGGGCGGACCGGGGGCAATCTTTTGGATGTGGGTTTGCGGCTTTTTGGGAATGGTCACCAAATTTGCCGAGGCGACCCTGGCGGTGCGCTACCGCAAAAAAACTGCAAACAGGGAGTACATCGGCGGACCGATGGTGATGATTGAGCAGGGCTTGGGAAAACGCTTTCGTTGGTTGGGGCTTCTTTACAGCTTTTTTGCCTTGATTGCCTCCTTTGGCGTGGGCAATGCCACCCAAATCAATGCAGTCATCGGCGGGCTGAACAGTGTGATTTGCGCCTTTGGCGGTGCGCCCAGTCAGGGACGGGACTTTCTGTTTGCAGGCATTTTGGCACTCATGACCACCGTGATGCTTCTTGGCGGCGCAAAGCGCATAGGTGCCATTGCTGAAAGGCTCGTTCCCTTTGCTTCACTGGGGTATATTCTGCTGTGTATGGTGGTGCTGATTGGTCGGTTTCAGGCAATCCCCAACGCGTTTTCTGCCATTTTATCAGGGGCATTTTCCCCCAAAGCGGTGACAGGGGGTGTGATTGGCTCGTTTTTTGTTTCCTTGCGGGTGGGCGCTTCCCGTGGGGTGTTTACCAATGAAGCGGGAATGGGTACGGCATCCATCGCCCACGCGGGGGCAAAGGTGTCCCACCCGGTGGAACAGGGGCTGATGGGCATTATGGAGGTGTTTTTGGACACCATTGTGATTTGCACGCTGACCGCCTTAGTGATTTTGTGCAGCGGCATTGGAATAAACTTCGGCACAGACACAGGGATTTTGCTGACAAATGCTGCCTTTTCCTGTGTGTTGGGAGATTGGGTCAGCATTCCCATTGCTGTCTTTTTGAGCCTGTTTGCCATTGCCACTGTGGTAGGCTGGGGACTCTACGGCGCAAGAAGCGCCCAGCACTTGTTTGGCGAGGGTGCCTGGCGGACTTTTGCCGTGTGTCAGGGCTTTGCGGTGCTTGTCAGTGTGTTTTTGAAAACCGGCGCGGTGTGGCTTTTGGCAGAGACCGTCAACGGCCTGATGGCAATCCCCAATTTGATTGTCCTCACCGCCCTCACCCCGGAACTAACCCGCCTGGTGAAAGAATATAAAAAAGGTGTCTGCTAACAGACACCTTTAGGATATAGATTGAGAAACGGTTTCATTGTTGCTGGAATAGGATATTCTAAGCTTGGAAAGGGAAGTGACATTGTCGTAGGTGATGACGATGGCATCTTTTGAAGACAAGGCGCTGGCGGAAAACAGGGTGTATTCCGGCGTAAATTCGCCTTCGTTACTGCCAACCTCCAGCCGGACGTTGCAAAGGGTAGTGTCCGGGTGCAACAGGATTTTTTGGGAGCCTTTTTCTAAGGAGATTTCCCAAAAACGGTTGTAGGCATCCAATTTGGCAGAATCAAAGGGTTCTGCGTGAAAGCTTCCTTGTGTGGCGGGAAGCTCTTCCGGGAAATAGGCGTCTTCTAAAATACCGGTGAGCTTTTCGTATGGCACCTCTGCTACGACCACGCCGGTAGCGTAAGGCGCGATTTCGTAGGGGGCAAAATAGAAGCAAAGTCCCGTTTGGGAGAAGTACCAGTTTTCGTCATCCAAAACATCTCCTGCAAACCGGTCATCCACCACCTGCGGGTAGTAGGAGTATAGGTAATTTTCTTCCTCCTGCGCAGATAGTACCTCCTTGATGGCATCTGTCAGCTGTGTCATATCAAAATGGGGCAGCAGAATGTTGTGCAGCTGCAATACATTGCCGGCGTTCAAATCATAGCTGACAGAGGAATAAACACCCTCCGGGTGGGCGCTGCCCTGAAAGGTTGTCAGAGAGGCAAGCAGGCTCAAAACATTGCCATCCAGCCGGGTGGGAGTATAGATGTTTCGGCAGATGTAGGTCTGCCAGTTTTGTCCTGCGGTGTAGCCCAGTTCTGCACGTTTTAAAATGTCGTCTGCGGTAGCGGTGGTTACATCCATCCGGTTTAAAAGGTCCAAAATAACCCTGTCTGCCACCTGCGCCTCGGGCAGCACCAGCTCCACATTCTGATAGGTGTGGGTGAAAAGTAAAGTGCCGTCTTGGGCAAAGGTGTTTTCCTCTGTGACCGGAAGGGAAAGGGCTGCAGGTGTGGGCGCAACTTCCGCGGAAGCCGATTGGGTTTCCAAGTGCGTTTCTGCAGGAGTCGGCGTGGTGGCAGGCACCCATTTGCAGCCGGAAAAACACAGCAAAATGCTAAGAAAAAGAACACAGAAAATTCTTTTTGGCATAACGAAAAACCTCGAAAAATGTTTTCCTTAGTATAACACAGTTTCTTATCTTTGACAACAAGAGAAACCTTGACAAAGGGTATGAAAAAATGGTAAAATGAAAAAAATCGTGAGGAACGGAAAGAGTATTGCGCTGTATCCTTTAGAGAGTTGGGGTCACCGGCTGAAAGCCCCGGCGGTGTTGGCGTGAGAAAGTGCGTCCGGGAGCGAAAACTTCATAAAAAGCGATAAATGAGAGTGGAACCGCGAGTTGTATGACCCGCCTCTTGTACCTTAAGTACAAGAGGCGTTTTTATTTTATAAATTATTCTTTGGTGGAAATCATATATGTATCTTTATAATTCTGCCACCCATAAAAAGGAGCTGTTTCAGCCCAATTCTCCCGATGTTGTGAAAATGTACACCTGTGGACCCACCGTGTACCACTTTGCCCACATCGGCAACCTGCGTACCTACATTATGGAGGACGTGCTGGAAAAAGCTTTGCGGTATATGGGCTATAATGTCAAGCGCGTGATGAACACCACCGATGTGGGTCACTTGGCTTCCGATGCCGACACCGGCGAGGATAAAATGGTCAAGGGCGCAAAGCGGGAGAATAAGTCCGTGATGGAAATCGCCCAGTATTACACCGATGCGTTCTTTGCCGACTGCGAAAAGCTGAACATCAAAAAGCCGGACATTGTCCAGCCTGCCACCGGTTGTATTCCCGAGTTCATCCAAATGGTAGAGGGTCTTGTGGAAAAGGGCAAGGCCTACGTTGCCGGCGGCAATGTGTACTTTGACACCTCCACCTTGGATAAGTACTACGTGTTTAACGACCACGACGAAGAGGATTTGGCAATTGGCGTCCGTGAAGGCGTGGAAGAGGATACCAACAAGCGGAACAAGAACGACTTCGTGCTGTGGTTTACCAAGAGTAAGTTTGAGGACCAGGCGCTGAAGTGGGATTCTCCCTGGGGTGTTGGCTATCCCGGCTGGCACATTGAGTGCTCCGGCATTTCTATGAAGTATTTGGGCGAGGATTTGGATATCCACTGCGGCGGTATCGACAATGCCTTCCCCCACCACACCAACGAAATCGCCCAGTCCGAGAGCTTTATCGGTCACAAGTGGTGTAACTACTGGTTCCACGTGCACCACCTGAACACCGATGACGGCAAGATGTCCAAGTCCAAGGGCGAATTTTTGACTGTCAGCCTCTTGGAGCAAAAGGGTTATGACCCCATGGCTTACCGCCTGTTCTGCCTGCAAAGCCACTACCGCAGAAATTTGGTGTTCAGCTGGGAGAACTTGGATAACGCCGTTGTGGCTTATGAAAAGCTGATTGCCAAGATTGCCACCTTGCAAGATGGCGGCGAGGTGGACGAGGCTGCACTTGCCCAGCTGAAGGAGCGGTTTGCTACCGCTCTGAACGGCGACCTGAACACCTCCTTGGCAGTGACTGCCGTGTACGATGTGCTGAAGGCAAAGACCACTGATGCCACCAAGCTTGCTGCTCTTGCCGACTTTGACCGGGTGCTGAGCCTGAATTTGCTTGCAGCCGCCCAGAAGCTGCAGGCAAAGCAGAAGGCAGAGGAAGAAGCTGCCGCCGACCCGGAAATCGATGCATTGGTGCAGGCACGCACCGAAGCCAAGAAGGCAAAGAACTTTGCCGAGGCGGACCGTATCCGTGACGAGCTGAAAGCCCGCGGCATTGAAATTATTGACACCCCCCAGGGTGCAAAGTGGAGAAAAGTATGAAGCTTTTAATTCTGGATGGTAACAGTGTTATCAACCGCGCTTTCTACGGTGTCCGCCCCTTAACCACCCGGGACGGACTCTACACCCACGCAATTTACGGCTTTTTGAATATTTTGGAAAAGCTGGAGAAGGAGGAGCAGCCGGACGCAGTCTGCGTTGCCTTCGACCTTCACGGACCCACCTTCCGCCACTTGCAGTACGAGGGCTACAAAGCCACCCGCCACGCAATGCCGGAGGAGCTTGCTCAGCAGATGCCTGTGATGAAGCAGGTGCTGACCGCTATGAACATTCCCATTTACGCCTGTCAGGGCTGGGAAGCAGACGATGTGATTGGCACAGTGGGCAAAATTTGCAGCAATAACGGTTGGGAATGCGTCATTGCCACCGGTGACCGGGACAGTTTGCAGCTTATTGACCAGCACGTCCACGTGAAATTGGTGATTTCCAAGCCGGGGCAGACCACCGCAACGTTGTATGACCAGGAAAAATTCCAGGAAGAATACGGCTTTGCGCCGCCGAAAATGGTGGACCTGAAAGCCTTGATGGGCGATAGCTCCGATAATATCCCCGGTGTTGCCGGTGTGGGTCCCAAAACTGCCACAGAGCTGCTTCTGAAATTCGGCTCTTTGGATGGCCTGTATGAGAATTTGGATGACCCCTCCATTCGCCCCAAGCTGCGGGAAAAGCTGGAAAACGGCAAAGAAAGTGCCTATCTTTCCTATGATTTGGCAACCATTCGCCCCACCGCTCCCATCGATTTTGCGCCGGAGGATGCTATCATCTGTCCCTATAACAAGCCGGAGCTTTATAGCCTGTTTACCCGGCTGGAGTTTGTAAAGCTAATCGACCGCTACGGTCTGCGTGGCGCAGAAGCATTGGCACCCAAAGCGGAAACAAATGTGGAGAGACTTCCCAAGGCTGCCCAAATTCCCGATAACTGCAGCCGGTATGCCCTCTATATTGCTCCCGACGGCTCTGTGGGCGTTGCTTGGGAAAACGGCGTGTGCGCCGTGACCCCAATGGAGGCAATGTTCTTAGGTAACCTGATGCAGTCCGGAGAGGCGATTTGTCACGACCTGAAAACCACCCTGCACCGCTTGGACGATATGGGGCTTAGCCACGTAAATGCTGTGTTCGATACGGCGCTGGCGGCGTATGATTTAAACCCCTCCCAGTCCGATTATCCCGTGTCCAAGCTGGCAACCAATTTCTTAGGACTGTCGGTGGATGACGGGGATGCGGCAGCTTGCGCTGAGGCGCTTTGGCATTTGCAGAGCGTGCTGGAGGAAGAATTAGCCAAGCAGGAAATGACGAAGCTTTATTATGAGATGGAACTGCCCCTTTGCTCTGTGCTTTACCGGATGGAGCGGGCAGGCATTGCCATTGATGAAGCGCAGCTTCAGCAGTTTGGCGTGATGCTTTCCCAACGAATCGACGAATGTGAAAAGCTGATTTATTCCTACTCCGAAGCGCCCTTTAATATTAATTCCCCCAAGCAATTGGGCGAATTGCTGTTTGAAAAGCTGGCGCTGCCGCCGGTGAAGAAAACCAAAACCGGCTATTCCACCAACGCAGATGTGCTGGAAAAGCTGAAAAACAAGCACCCCATCATTCCGGCAATTATGGACTATCGGATGCTTAGTAAGCTCAATTCCACCTATGCCGAGGGGCTTATGAAGGTGATTTGCGATGATGGACGAATTCGCACCACCTTCCAGAATTTGGTCACCGCCACAGGAAGACTCTCCTCCACAGAACCGTATTTGCAGAACATTCCGGTGCGGACCGATTTGGGTGCGGAAATCCGGAAGATGTTCATTCCCAAGGAAGGCTATGTGCTGGTGGATGCGGACTACAGTCAAATCGAGCTGCGTGTGCTTGCCCATATTGCCAAGGATACCACGATGCAGAATGCCTTTATGGAAGGTATGGATATCCACACAGTGACGGCTTCGCAGGTGTTTGGCGTTTCGCCTGAAAATGTGACGCCTTTGCAGCGCCGCCACGCAAAGGCGGTCAACTTCGGTATTGTGTATGGCATTTCGGAGTTTTCCCTTTCTGAGGATATCGGCGTCAGCCGGTATGAAGCCAAGGGCTATATCGACAGCTACCTTGCCAACTACCACGGCGTGCGCAGTTATATGAAAAATGTGGTAGCCGATGCCAAGCAAAAGGGCTACACGCAGACAATGTACGGTCGCCGCCGCTTTATTCCGGAGCTAAGTAGCAGCAATCATATGGTCCGTCAGGGTGCAGAGCGCATTGCGCTGAACACCCCCATTCAAGGCACTGCGGCAGACCTTATCAAGCTTGCTATGATCCGTGTGGACAAGGCCCTTGCAGATAATTACCCAGAGGCAAAACTGCTTTTGCAGGTCCACGATGAACTGATTGTGGAATGTCCCGAGGCAATCACGCAGGAGGTTGCGCAGCTTGTCAGCCGGGAAATGGAGCAGGTGGCAACGCTCAATGTGCCCTTGCTGGCAGAGGCCAAGTGGGGCAAAAGCTGGTATGAGGCAAAATGATGGAAATTAAAAAGATGACAGCTGACCACGTAGGGCAGGTTGCTCTGCTGGAGCAGCTTTGTTTCAGCGCCCCTTGGAGCGAAAATGCCGTAACCTCAGAGCTGACAAACCCCTTATCCTGCTGGCTTGTTGCAGTGGAGGGGGACAAGGTCTGCGGGTATGTTGGCTCCCAGGCAGTGCTGGGGGAGGCGGATATGATGAATATCGCCGTATGCCCAAGCTGCCGCAGACAGGGCATTGCCCGGCACTTGGTGGAGGGCTTAATTGCCCAGCTGAAAGAAACCGGAAATTATCAACTGACCTTGGAGGTACGCGCCTCCAACGCGCCTGCAATTTCTCTGTATGAAAAATTAGGCTTTGTGCAGGTGGGTCGCAGACCCAAATACTACGCAAAGCCCACAGAAGATGCCCTAATTTTACGAAAGGAGTGGGAAGTATGAACATTTTGGCTGTGGAATCCTCTTGCGATGAGACTGCGGTTGCCATCGTCACCGACGGCAGAACAATCCGTACCGACTGTATCGCTTCCCAAGTGGACCTGCACCGCATTTACGGCGGTGTGGTGCCGGAGATTGCCTCCCGTAAGCATATTGAGGCGATTTACGCCTTGGCAGACCAGGCACTGCAGGAAGCGAAAATGACGCGAGATGACATCGATGCAGTGGCTGTGACCTATGCGCCGGGTCTTATCGGTGCGGTGCTGGTGGGCGTGAACTTTGCAAAGGCTGCGGCCTTTGCCATGGGAAAGCCCCTCATCCCGGTGCATCATATTAGAGGGCACATTGCCGCCAATTACTTGGCTTTTCCGGAGCTGCAACCGCCGTTTTTGTGCCTGGTGGTGTCCGGCGGTCACACGATGCTGGTGGATGTGCAGGACTATACCAAAATGGAAATTTTAGGCGGCACATTGGACGATGCGGCGGGGGAGAGCTTTGATAAGGTTGCCCGCGTTTTGGGTATGCCGTACCCCGGCGGTGCGGCGCTGGATAAGGCGGCGCAGCTGGGCGACGATACCAAGTATCCCTTACCCAGAGCCAAGGCAGGCGAAAATCCCTACGATATGAGCTTTTCAGGATTAAAGACGGCTGCCCTGAACTTAATTCACCACGCCGAACAGGTGGGGGAGGAATTGGATATCAATAGTTTGTGCGCCAGCTTTTCTGCCGCAGTTTCCGATACACTGGTGCCCCGCACCATTGCGGCACTGAAGCAGACCGGCTATGACAAACTGGCAGTAGCAGGCGGTGTAGCTGCCAACTCCCGCATTCGTAAGGATATTCTGACGGCAGCGGAAGCCCTTGGCGCAAAAGTGTATTTGCCGCCCCTTTCCCTGTGCGGAGACAACGCGGCAATGATTGGCGCGCAAGCCTATTATGAGTACCTTTCCGGCAACACGGCCGATATGTCCTTAAACGCCTATGCAACCAAATCCATCTTAGGGGAAACCCTGTAAAAATTCGCCTGCATTCTTTTTCGGATGCAGGCGTATTTTTCTTGATAAAACCCTTGACAGAAGTGCCTCAAAGATGCTATAATGACATCCGCTATGGTGCTCCGCACCTGCTTACACGGGCCCTTAGCTCAGTTGGTTAGAGCCTCCGGCTCATAACCGGATAGTCCCGGGTTCGAGTCCCCGAGGGCCCACCACAAAGTATAAGGCACCTGCCTTTTCATATATAGGGGTATAGCTCAATTGGTAGAGCGGCGGTCTCCAAAACCGTAGGCTCAGGGTTCAAGTCCTTGTGCCCCTGCCAAGAAAAAGAGAACCACACCAAAAGGTGTGGTTCTTTTTTCTTTGGCGGGGCACTGGACTTGAAAGGTCCAATCGCAACAGTCCGGTGGACTGTTGCTTGCCGCCAGCCCGATGGCGGCAACACCTTAATTTTCTGCAAAGCAGAAAATGCAAACAAGTCCTTGTGCCCTCCCTTTTTTATCGGCAAAAACTAAAAATTAGACAGCCATAAATTTTTGTAATTTTGCCGATAGAGGCACAATACTATACCCATATAGGCTTGTTTACTACAAATATTCTTTTATCGGCAAAAATATAAACCTAAATGGGCGCAAAATTCTTGATATTTGCCGATAAAAATTATTCTTGAACATAATCCCTTATGCTACTGCCAGGAGGACTACCGATTGCGTTTACGGGGCAGCCAATCCTGCACAATATCTTTTATAGCATACTGCATTCGCTTTCGTATAATGACAGGTTTCCACTGCCCACACCCTTCACATAAGTCTAACTCTTTGGATAGTACGTACATTTTCTCATTTGCGTTCATTTCGTTGATTCGATTCCAACAAGCAAGGCAAAATTCTGCCATAAAGTCATCTCCTTTTTATAAATAGTATACTTAAAATAAGTATACAACAAACATTATAACACATAATCATCTTAAAATAAACTTAAAATAAGATTTTTGAGGTGACTTATGCGAAATAAGGCAAATAAGCATTTGGGAATTGAAGTTGATCCCACATTGCACTATAAGCTGCATTATATCGCCAAGTATGAGGGGCGTTCCGGAAACGGACAAATATTGCATTTAATTCGCCAATGTATCCGGGAATTTGAGGAGAAACACGGCCCGATTCCACAAGATGCAGAAAAATAAGTTATTTAAGGATGATGGTAAAAAATAAGCCTCCGGCGTAAGTGCGCCGGAGGCTTTTGTTATATTTGGTTATGCGTTGGCTTTCTTCTTTTTGGTAAGTACGATTACGGCAACCGCTGCGCCTGCTACAAGCAAAGCAGCTACGCCGATGAGGATAAAGGTGGTTGCGTTGTTGCTGCTGCCGGACCATTCGCCGAAGTCCAGTTGCAGCCAGGAAACGGATTCCTTAAAGTACTTTTCCTGGGTGGCAGAGTAGTATTCCACTCTGGCATATCTGCCGTCTTCTGTAAAGTGCATCAGGGGAACGAAACCTGCGCCCCCAATCAAATCATCCGTGGATTGGGCGTTTATCAGCAACTGGTGCACGGTGTTGCCGTTGTCACCGGTGGCGGTACTGTAAGCAATGCCCTCCAAATACCAGTGACCGCACACCACCATAGAGATATTGGCGTGCTTGCGAATCAGCTTATCCCACAAATCGTCACCGTCATTTAAAAAGCTCATATAAGAGGAGGGGGACTGGGGCGTTTCTGCAAACAGATGGGCACCGTTGGTCAGCAGGTAACCGTGGGTAGCCACAATGACTCTGCGGTCGGCATATTTCGTCAAAATGCCGTCAGCCCATTCAAGCACCGCATCACCGGCACCAAAGTCTAAATTAAGCAGCAAATAGTCAACCTTACCTGCGGTGAACAGATGATAGGTGTTCTGCACACTGTCCTCTGCAAAGAAACCGCCATTTTTCTGCACATACTGATAATAGGGTGTTGTGTTGTTGTAATACTGATCGAAGAACGGCATGATGGGGTTTATAAAGGCATCGTGGTCACCGCGAACCAGCGAATAGGGCAGCTTTCCGTCCAGTTTGTCGGTCTGGGCTTTGAAACGCTCCCATTCGGCTTCTGTGTTGGAGTTGGTCAGGTCACCCACCGTAATGAGGTACTCAATATTCTTGATCTGCTGATTTTGGAGCAGATAATCAAAGGGGGCAGCCATCCTGTCGGGGTAGCGCTCGGTGGTGTACTGAATATCCGGCAGAAATGCGATGGAGTAGGTGTACTCTTTATCATCCTTGGCAAGGATTTCGTCCATTTCCTCCTGGGTCAGCCATACCCGTTCAAAACGCAAATCATAGCCGTTTCCGCTTTCGTCGGCAATGTCACTGCCAAAGGTTGCCTTGGCTAAATCATAATGTAAAAGAAGGTCAGCGTCCTGCAAAGCTGGTGCTTTGCAATCCTCTGCAATTTCCTGCTCGGTGCGGATATCTGCATAGACGGTGATGTCGCCAAGTGTGCCGCGGAAACCGCCACGGCTGAACATAGCAAAGCGGTGGGCGGCAATGCAGATGGGGCTGGTGAGAATTTCTTTGGAGAAAGGCTCGGTCAAATCTACACTGTCGCCTAACTGACCGTTGAGGTAGCAACGAAGCTGCATTGCATTTTCGTCATAAACAATGGCGATATGGGTCCAGGTATCCGGAGAAATCACGGCATTGGCAAAACCATATACCAGCTCATCGTTGATTTTGTTGATGGTCACTTGGGGAAGACCGTTTGCTTCGATGGTGAAGGTAAAGGTGTCTTTATTTTTGCCGTGATAGTTGCCAATGACTGTGCCAACAGACTCTGCGTAGACATCCTGGGGAATGTACACCCAGGCTTCTATGGTAGCCGGTATTTGTTCCAGCAGTTTTTCAGAAAGATAACCACCGATGGGATGCTCCACATCTTCTGTGACCATCCACTCATTTTGCAGACCGGTGCGGTCATCTGCCAAGGCAGTTGCGGGGATAACCGCCAGTAGCATTATGATAGCCAATAGTGCAGACAAAAACTGTTTCATTCTTATGTACTCCTTCTTTTATATTTGTCAGTCTTGTTTGTAAGGGCGGTCAGAGGGGTAGCCGCCTTTGAGCTTTTGCATACCACGGGGCACAGCGTCTTTGGAGTTTTTCCAATCGGCCTGGGCGTTGCGGTAGTCAAATTTCTCGATAAACCAGTCCACATCCTCCTGCACCCGCCCTAAATTATTTTCCATCAGGGCAAGCACCGTAGGGTAGAACCAGGAGATTTGGTTGTTGGGCAAAAATTCCTCTGCCATTTCCAAAAGCTTACCGAAATGGTGGAGGCAAAAGCCCTTGCTGTTTTCCACTCTTTGCCGAAATTCCGCCTCTTTCAGCAGGTGAAAGAAGGTGGCGTAGTACCGGCGCATATTATACTGTAGCCGCTGGCACAAAAAGCAGGTGCTTTCTTTTTCCCGCACCCAGTCCAAAATCGGCAAAGACTTCTCTGGTTTTTTAGAAAAAAGCCCCTTTTTGGCAGGCAGCTGGAAGCTGCCAAGCTGTGCTTTCAGCTCTTTTTGCAGACCCACATAATAGGTTTGCATCATCAGGGCGCTGCCCAAGGCGTTGCCGTAATCGTACATCGCCTTGTAATGCTGGCGGCAGAAGCCCAATTTATCAGTCATCGCCCGCACATCCGGCTCCATATAGCTGGCCTCGGGACCTGCAATGTACCGCATCGCCCGCTGCTCTGCCTGACGTTCTAAGTAACAAAAGGGACATTCGTCCTGCTTGGAAAATGCGTCGGTTACCGGTATGGTGTCGATATGTTCTTTCATCAAAATCCCTGCCTTTCTCTTTTATCCTATCATAAAAGGGTGGGCAAGGTCAAGCAAAAAGCACCGTTTCTTTTAAGAGACGGTGCTTTTGCAAGGAGGAAGAAATATCAGTTTGTTCCCAAAAATTCCACGGGGTCAACCACGGTGCCGTTGCAGCTGACGGAAAAATGCAGATGGTCACCAATGGCGTTTTCCAGAAGGGCAGTGCAGCCCACAACGCCGATTTTCTGTCCGGCAGTCACATTGTCACCGGCCTTCACAGAAACCTCTGCGCCTAAGCTGGCATACTTGGTGGTGTAGCCGCCGTCGTGCTTCACAACCACAGTCATACCCATTGTCTCGTCCTCGTAGACCGTGTAGACAGTGCCGTCAGCGGCAGCCGAGACGGTTGCACCGGCTTCTGCAGCAAAATCTACGCCGTCGTGAACACGCCAATCCCGGGTAGTCTGGTTGTAGCACAGGGCGTCCATAGAATACTCTGCCACGGTCTTACCTGCAACCGGCGCCTGGATTTTCGCAGGCTTTTTGGCAGGCTGTGTGGGCGTGACCGCTTCGTTCGGCTGGGTTGCCACTGCCTGCACATCTCCGCCGGGGTTGGTTGCAGCAACCGCGTTGGTAGGCGCTTGCAGAGTGTCCTGAGGGCTGTCTGCATGCCGGTAATAGAGAAAACCGGTCAGACCAATGGCTACCGCACATAGCACAAGGGCTATGTAGTAGCCCTTGCCGTTTACATTTGCGTTGGATTTCTTCTTTTGCATAGTGAAAAACACCTCCTGTGAGCATTATTACCCAAAAAAGGAAAAATAAACCTGCTAAAAATTAAATTCTTTCGATATTTTCGGCAAAATTGTACTTTCTTTATGCGTAAAAATATGTTATGCTATTTATGGGGGAGTATTTATTGATACAACCCAAAACGACAAAAGGAGCTGAAAGCCATGAACTTCCAGAAAAAACGCTGTGTCGCGATGCTGCTGGCCGGTGGTCAGGGCAGCCGTCTGAAAGTCTTAACTCAGTTTACTGCCAAGCCTGCGGTGCCCTTTGGCGGTAAATATCGTATTATCGACTTCCCGCTTTCCAACTGTGTCAACTCCGGTATTGATACGGTGGGTATCCTTACCCAGTATCAGCCGCTGGAATTAAATGAGTACATCGGCAACGGCCAGCCCTGGGGTCTGAACAAATCTCACGCCAGCGCGATGGTGCTGCCGCCCTACGAACGCCACGATAAGAAACGCGGCTGGTATAAGGGCACTGCCAATGCTATTTATCAGAATATCGCCTTTATTGAGCGGTATAACCCGGAATATGTGGTGGTTTTGTCCGGCGACCACATTTACAAAATGGACTATGCCGATATGGTGGATTTCCACGAGAAAAACGGCGCAGCCTGTACCATTGCGGTGCGGGAAGTGCCCATTTCTGAGGCAAGCCGCTTCGGCATTCTCAACACCAATCCGGACAATTCTATCTATGAGTTTGAGGAAAAGCCCAAGCAGCCCAAGTCCAACAAGGCATCTATGGGCATTTATGTGTTCAACTGGCCGATTTTGCGGGAGTTCCTCATTGCCGACGAGGAGAATGACGCGTCCGACCACGACTTTGGCAAAAATGTGATTCCCGCCATTTTGGCAGCCGGTCACAAAATGATGGCATACATCTTTAACGGCTACTGGAAGGATGTGGGTACCATCGACAGCCTGTGGGAAGCCAATATGGAGCTTCTGGGCAAAGAGCCGGAATTTGACATCCGCGGGGATGAAAGAAGCCGCATTTATGCCCGCAACAATGCGCTGCCTTCTTCCTACATCGATGAAAATGCCACCACAGTCAATTGCTTCATTGCAGAAGGCTCGGAAATTTACGGCACCGTTCGTCATAGCATTATCTCCACCGGCTGCGTGGTAGGCGAGGGCGCTTTGGTAGAGGACAGTGTGGTCATGCCCGGCGTGGTAATTGAGCCGGATGCCATTGTCCGCCACACTATTTTGGGCGAAAACTGTCGGGTCTGCCGCGGTGCGGTTGCAGGCGGCGCTTATGCACCCGGTGAGAAGAAGGAAATCAGTGTTGCCGGTAAGGACAAGGTTTTGGAAGCCAATGCCGTACTCTTGCCCGGCGAGATGCTGTAAAGGAGGGTGCCAAAATGAACGTAATGGGAATAGTATTTGCCAATGACGGCACTTTGGGTGCCTTGACCGAAAAACGCACGATGGCCAGTCTGCCCTTTGGCGGCCGTTACCGTCAGGTGGACTTTGCGCTTTCCAATCTCGCCTGCGCCGGTATCCGGCACATCGGTGTGGTTACCCGCCACAACTACCAGAGCCTTATGAACCATATCGGCTCCGGTGAAGAATGGGGTCTTGAGATGGAAGAGGGCGGCCTGGAATATCTGACACCGTATTCTTCCTCCTCTACCTCCACTTATCGCGGCAAGCTGGAGTCTTTGCACGCAGCAATGAGCTTTTTGGAGTATGGCGATGAAGAATATGTGATTATGGTGGATGCCGCCATTTTGAGCAATGTGGACTTAAACAAGGTGCTTGCCGCCCATATTGAAAGCGGCAAGGACATCACGGTTGTCACAAAGTCCGGCATTGCCGACGGCGTGCGGAAGCTGGATTTGGCAATCAAGCTGGACAAGAAAAGACAGGTTACCGATGTGGCGGTGGACTATGCCGCACCCAGCGATTATGAAGCTTCTATGGACATTTTCGTGCTGTCTAAAAAGTGGCTGATTGCCCAGGTTAACGAGCATATTGCCCGCAATCTGTACCATATGGACCGGGATTTGGTGCTGGGCCTGTGGAAGGAAAAGAAGGCAACCTTGAATGTGTACGCCTTTGGCGGTGTGGCTTTGTGCAACGAGACCGTGGCGGAGTATTTTGAAAGTAACTTATCTTTGACCAAGAAGGAAATCCGCGACGACCTGTTTGGCAGAAATCACCCTGTCTACACCAAGGTCCGTGACCGTGTTCCCACCTTCTACGGAGAAAACTCCCAGGTGAAAAACTGCACAGTGGCGGACGGCTGTCTGCTGGGCGGCTGTGTGAAAAACTCTGTCCTGTTCCGTCAGGTGACGGTGTATCCCGGCGCGCAGGTAGAAAACTGCGTGATTATGAATGACACCGTGGTCGGCGAGGGCGCACAGCTTAAGAACGTGATTTTGGATAAGGACGTGGTGGTGCGTCCCGGCGCAATCCTCGTGGGCACACAGGAGAATCCCGTGGTGGTTAAACGAGGTGAGGTCGTATGAAAATAGCCATTTTGGCTTCTGAAGGCGCGCCTTATATCAAATCCGGCGGCTTAGGAGACGTGATGGAGGCGCTGCCCTCTGCCTTGGGGAAAATTCCCGGCAATGAAGTGGTGCTGATTTTGCCCTACTATAAGAAGATTTTGGAAAATGACCGGTATGCCACAGAGTTTGTCACCTGCTTTGATACCCAGCTTTGCTGGCGTCAGCAGTACACCGGCGTGCTGCGTCTGAAAAACCCGCCGAAAGGGGTGCAGGTGTACTTCATTGACAACCTGTATTATTTCGGCAACCGTCCCGGTCCCATTTACGGAGAGCTGGATGACGGGGAGCGGTTTGCTTATTTTTCCAAAGCCACGCTGGAAACCCTGAAGAGACTTAGCTTTATCCCCGATGTGATTCAGTGTAATGACTGGCAGACCGCGCTGGTGCCGGTGTATCTGGCGGCGCAGTATTATCCGGATTTTCCCGGTACAAAGTGTATGTTCACCATCCACAACGTGGAGTATCAAGGCTGGGCAGACCCCTATTTCTTCGATGATGTGCTGTCCTTGCCCCCGCAGTACCGCGCGTGCCTTGACCTAAACGGCGGTGTGAATGTGATGAAGGGCGCCATTGAAACCGCCCATATGGTCACCACCGTGTCGGAGACCTACGCCGGTCAGCTGATGCAAAGCTATTATGCCCACGGTATGGAGGGCGTTTTGCAAAATGCCGCCGGTAAGCTTACCGGCATCACCAACGGCATTGATGTGACCGTGTTTAATCCGGAAACAGACAAGGCACTGCCTTGTAACTACAATGCCGAAACCTTTACCGAGGGAAAAGCGGGGTGCAAAAAGGCGCTGCAAAAAGAGGTAGGCCTGCCCCAAAAGAAGAATGTGCCCCTGATGGTGATGGTCACCCGTTTGGCAGGGCATAAGGGTCTGGACCTTTTGTGCTATATTGCCCGCAAAATGCTCAGTGAGCAGAATTGTCAACTGCTGATTTTGGGCACAGGCGAACCCCAGTTTGAAGCATTCTTCAAAGATTTGGCAGCAGAATATCCGGACAAGGTCTCTGCCCAAATTACCTTTGATTTGGGTCTTGCCTCCCGCATTTATGCCGGCGGCGACATTTACCTGATGCCGTCCAAAAGTGAGCCCTGCGGCTTAAGCCAAATGAATGCTATGCGTTACGGCACAGTGCCGGTTGTCCACGCCACCGGTGGTCTGAAGGACACGGTACCCGGCGCAGACCAGCAGGGCAAAGGCGGTTTGGGCTTTACCTTCCAAAGCTATAATGCCGACGATTTTTACGGCGCTATCAAACGGGCGCTACACCTGTATGAAAAGAGCCGGGAAGACTTTATCGCCTTGCAGAAAACCGATATGGAGCAGGATTTTAGCTGGGATAAACCGGCACAGAAATATATGGAACTTTTCCATAGAATGATTGGTTAATAAAAAGCCCCCATATTTGGGGGCTTTTTAGGAGTATGTATGCGTATTTTATTCGATTCGAAAAAAATTGAATATAAGGATCCTTTTGGATGTCTGACACCAGAACAGACATGCCGGCTGCACATCCGCATTCCGGAAAGTGTGAAAACCACGGCAGTGTCCGTGGTGGTGACGGAAGAAAACGGCGCGCCTTTTATGGAAGTTCCCATGCAGTTTGCCCGGGGAGAAAGTCCCTACGATGTTTGGGCGGGAGAGCTTGCCTTTCCCCAGCCGGGGCTGTACTTTTACTATTTCCGGATTACCGGTCACACCGGCACATTCCGGCTGTTTAAGTACGGGGACGATACCAATATGGAGGCGGGGGCTTGCTGGCAGCTAAGCTGCATTCCGGAAACCTTCGTCACACCGCATTGGGCATCCGGCGGCATAATTTATCAGGTATTTCCCGACCGGTTTTATAAAGCCGGGGAATGTGACCTGACAGAAAAGCTGCAGCCTTACACCCTTCATAAGGACTGGAATGAAGCGGTACAATGGCAGCCCAACGAACAGGGCGAAATTCTAAACAACGACTTTTACGGTGGTAATTTTCAGGGCATTGCGGAAAAGCTTCCCTATATTGCCTCCCTTGGGGCGACCATTTTATATCTCAACCCCATCGGCAAGGCGTTTTCCAACCACCGCTACGATACGGCAGACTATAAAACCCCGGACCCAATGCTGGGCACGATGGAAGATTTCCGCGCTTTGTGCGAAAAAGCCCACAAGCTGGGTATGCGGGTGATTTTGGACGGCGTGTATTCCCACACCGGCGCAGACAGTCTGTATTTTAATAAATACGGCTCTTTTGGCGCAGGTGGTGCTTACCGGGACCCCACATCTGTCTTCCGAAGCTGGTATGAATTTTGGGAGTATCCAGACCGCTATAAAAGCTGGTGGGGCTTCGAGAGCCTGCCCACGGTGAATAAGTTAGACAAGGCTTTTACGGATTATATTTTTGATAGTGATGACAGCGTGATTGCCCATTGGCTCGATAGCGGCGCGGACGGTTTCCGTCTGGATGTGGCGGATGAATTGCCTGCAGAATTTTTGCTGCGGCTGAAAAAACGCCTGCGAGAATTAAAGCCCGATGCCCTTTTGATGGGTGAAGTGTGGGAGGATGCCTCCAACAAAATCGCCTACAATCGGCGCTGCCGGTATTTTGTAGACGGCGTGCTGGACAGTGTGATGAATTATCCCTTCCGCACCGCCATATTAAATTTTCTTTCCGGTGCTGATGATGGTAGAAATTTCAAAGAAACCGTGATGACTGTGCTGGAGAATTATCCCAAGCAGGTGGTGCAGTGCAATATGAATTTGCTGGGCACCCACGATACGATGCGGATTTTGTCAGCCTTGGCAGGGCAGGAGGATGGGCCCCGGGAGGTACTGGCGCAGCAAAAGCTTTCTGCAGACGCTTATATAGAGGCGGCAGAAAAGCTGATGACAGCCACGGTGCTGCAATATGCGCTGCCCGGCTGCCCCAGCATTTACTATGCTGACGAAGCAGGTGCAGAGGGCGGCAAAGACCCCTTTAACCGTAGACCCTACCCCTGGGGCAAGGAAAATCAGCAGCTGCTGGCGCATTATCAGGCGTTGGGAAAACTGCGAACAGAGCACCCTGCCTTGCAAACCGGCGACTTGAAATTCCTCTATGTCCAAGACGGAAGGCTTGCCTTTGCCCGGACAAATGCACAGGAGGAAATCAGGATTTATGTAAACCAAAGCGGCAACCCCTGGGAAATCCCCCTTGGCAATGTGCTGCTTTCCCGCGGGCATAGCGGCAACACCATCGCCCCCGGCGGCTGGTGCTTTTTGGAGGGGTAAAAATGGAAAAAGAAGCATTTTTCAGCGGCTATTGCCGCCAGATTGACGGGGCAAGAACCGTCTGCGCCGAGGCAGAAGACGGTAAACTCACCGGCGCAGACTGCTGTTACCCCGACTGCCAGTATGCGCAAAACTGCGTGATAGGCAAAGAAATAGAAGAATTTTTAAATGCATAACAATAAGACCTTCGGTGAAATTGAACTGCACCCCATTTGTTAGACAAGTATGATATAATACTTGTACTAAGAAATGGGGTGTTTTTCTATGCCTAAAGGAGTGCCTAACAAACGCCATACCGGTGAATTCAAGCAGATGGTCGTTGAGACTATGATGCGTG
>JAZRHG010000077.1:0-5705 GCA_045644625.1 Faecousia sp. | reverse complement strand
CACCTATATGGGGGTGTACTGGTTTCGACGGGGGTAGTGAGGCTGGAATAGCGGGCCGTGGCACCTGACCACGTTAAAACGGGTAACTTTTAAATTTAACTGACAACAATACTGTTGCTCTGGCTGCCTAATTAGGCGCCCATCCGCCCCGGAAGGTCCACGAGCCGGGCTCGGGTGTGATCTGAGTGGAGACCGTGCGTATGCTAAGCTTTGCGCATACCACGCATAATGAAGCTACCAATTCCGTGAGGGTGTTTGTTCCCGCACGGTTGCGGGAATGTAAATAACAAACTGCGCCCGGAGAAGTTCCTTCCAAGTTGCTTTCGGACAGGGGTTCGATTCCCCTCACCTCCACCAAATATAAGAACCCACCTAATGGTGGGTTCTTATATTTATATGAGAGGAATCGAACAATTAAATGCAATGCGGATGAGCATTGTCGGCGACGGCTGGACGGAGCCGAACCTCTATTTTTGCCACAGGCAAAAATGCAAACGATCCCCTCACCTCCACTAATCATAATAACTCACCTTATGGTGGTCTTTTTTATATTCGGTATAGGTGGTATCGAAACTCTCACCTCCACATAAGGCTAAATAGCAAAATCCCGAATGCAAACGGTTTTGCATTCGGGATTTTCATTATTTCTTCTTTGCTTTCTTTATAATCTTCTTTTTAATTTCAGGCGGTTGATCCAATAATTTCTCTGGAGAAATTTCTTTCTTGTTCAGCTGCTTAAGGGTAGCTTCGCGAAGCAAAGTATAAAGCACCGACGTAACAGGAATCATCAGGAACATACCGGCAACACCCATCAAATCGCCGCCAATTGCAACCGCAACCAGCACCCACATACCGGACAAACCAATGGAGGTGCCAACAACACGGGGATAAATCAAATTGTTCTCAATTTGCTGAATAATCACAAACATTAGCACAAACCATACTGCCTGCATCGGATTGGCGACCAGGATGAAAAATGCGCCAAGAACACAGCCGACCCATGCACCAACCACAGGAATAAAGGCTGTTACGGCAACCAACACACTAACCAGCGGTATATATGGCATTCGGAAAATTGCCATTGAAATTGCAAACAGTCCGCCAAGGATGCATACCTCAATACACTGACCGGAAAGGAAATTGGAAAAAGTTGCGTTGGTAAGTCGCAAGACCCTGACAACACCATCCGAGAACTTCTCCGGAACAAAGGCGTAAAGCAGCTTTCTTCCCTGCCGTGCCAACGTTTCCTTTTGAAACAGGCAGTAAAGGGAGAATACAATTGCAATCACACCATCTACAATACCGCCGGTAATGCTGCCAAGGGCAGAAAATGCGCTGTTCATAATCACAGACACACTGGAACCGATCATAGAAATTGCCTGTTTCACCAAGGAAGCCCAATCCAGCCCTTTGAAATCGGTGTTTGTGGTGATCCACTCCATTACCTCGGGATTTGTCTGCAAAAATTCCATAAACCATACTTCAGAATTGGTTGCAAATGTATATAGCTTCGGAAGCAAAGATTCGATGGTTTCAATCAGCTGCGGAATCAACAACCACAGGACCAAAGACAACACCAACAGAGCCGCAAAGAAGGTTAATAATACAGCAACCAGTCTACGAACTGCCGGTCTCTTTATTTTTTTAAGCAAACTTTCAAAGCCGCGCATAGGAACATTGAAAATAAATGCCAGACAGGCACCGATCACAAACGGTGCAAATACGCTTTTAATTACATTATAAATTGCCACAACCCGTTTTGTTTCGTGTAACATCCAATACAAGACAATACAGCTTATAACACCAATAAAAACATTGCGTAATGTTTTCTTTTCAATATGCACGCAGGAAACCTCCAATCCATCGCAAATATACTTCTTATATTTTACAGGCTTATATTCCTTCTGTCAAGAACGCATATTGAATCTGGTCAATTCATAAATTGTTCTTAGTAGCACACACCAGGGAGGGATATTATGGCTGATACAATGCAGATGAGAGCCTGCGAACTGGCTGTATACATAATAGAAACCGGTGCTACGGTACGAAATGCCGCAAAACATTTCGGAATATCAAAATCTACCGTTCATAAAGATTTATGCCAAAGACTACCCCAATACAACAGAACACTCTATCAGCAAGTGCGCTGTGTATTAGAGGAAAATAAATCACAAAGGCATATTCGTGGGGGTATGGCAACTAAGAAAAAATACGAGAAAATTTCCAAATGATAACAACAAGACCACCGTTTCGGTGGTCTTGTTGTTATGTATGAAATTATTCCTTCGGTAAATGACGCAGCACTCTGCCTGCACGCTTGCCGGTCATAACACCTTTTTCAATCACAGGCGTACCATTGACAAGCACATAATCCATACCGGTGCAATACTTGCAGGGGTCGGTAAAGGATGCGTTGATTTTCAGTTCATTCAATTCAAAAATGTTGATATCGGCATACTTACCTACTTCCAGCGTACCGCGGTCCTCCAGGCGATAGTGCTTTGCTGCCAGGCCGGAAGCCTTCTCCACCGCCTTTTCGATAGAGATAACGCCCAAATCACGGACATAACGGGTGAAGAAATAGACCATAGACATATAGTCCTGCATATTATTGACTAATTTAGCCACATCACCGGTCTCATTTGCTGCGCGTGCATCGGTCATCCACAGATAAATAGGATCAAGGACAACACTGTCAATCATTGTTTGCTCGTGGAATACAGTGCCGATGATGCAGACATTGCGAAGTGCTTGAATACTGGGTGCGGCAGCAATAATATCCAAGTAACAGTCAGCAGGATTCTTGCCCCACTTCTCAACAAGCTGTGAGAAGGGGGTACTGTCAACCTCAGGCCAGTAACCACCGGTCTGAACACTCAGCAGACGATCCCACTGGCCAGCAGCCAGAAAACGCCAGTAGCGGTTCATATCGTTCTTCACTTTTTCGCGTCCGGCAGGATCTGCCAAAATTTCTTTGACCTTTTCAATGCCATCAGCATACAGCCAAGAAGGCAGTACCGCCTGACCGCCGCCGGTTGCAAAACAGGTCGGCAGCATATCGGCAAACACATTCAGATGCTCAATTTCACGGGCATCCTTCAGCATTTGCATACCCTTCTGCAAATACTCGTTTGGAATGCCATTGTCATACTTAACATTCAAGTGAGACACCGTTCCCCGCAGACCGGTCCTGCGGATCACATTCAAAAACTCATTGATAGCTTCCAAAATGTAGGTGCCTTCATCACGCATATGAGAGGAATAGTTTGCATCGTATTCTGCAGCGATAGCAGCCAGACGCTCAACCTCCTCGGGTTTGCTCATAACACCGGGGTCAAACTCAAGACCGGTGGAAAAACCGATAAAGCCTGCCTCCATAGCCTCACGAAGGAAGTTCTCCATAATCGTGTACTGTTCTTCAGTGGGATAGGTGGTATTAACACCCGCCAACACACGCAGGTCGTTGTGCCCGCAATACCAGGCGGTGTTGATGCAGGAACCCATAGCATCGACCTTATCCAAGGTTGCAGCCATTGCACCGGCAGGAATTTCCTTTTGGCCATTCATGTCATACACACACTTCACACCATCACCGGCAGGGTCAAAGGGAATTTCCCCCAAGTAGTGACGCATAGAATAGCCACAGCAACCAGGAATTGCGGTTGTGATACCCTGGGTAATATGGTTGCCGGCTTCCCGAGCTGCCCACAGCGTAAAGTCAACATGAGAATGTCCATCAATAAAGCCGGGAGTCACGTATTTATGATGCGCATCGATAACCAAGGGTGCATCCACACCCTTTAAATCACCAATATAATCAATTTTATCACCAATGATTGCAATATCAGCATAATAAGTGGGTGCGCCGGTGCCGTCAACGATTGCACCGTTTCTGATAATAATATCCGGTTTGCGCTTATAAAAGGCCATACTGAACCCTCCTTCAAATATTTCCAGATTCAGTATAATACCAAAAGTGATAAATTGCAATCATTTTTTACAAATCGTCCGCATCCTGTATCGGCTTTTCGTGCGGGTCCTCCGGACGCCCTGTATAGCTCCCGTTCGGGTCAGTATTAATTTGTTTTTTCTTATCCTTCATAATATCACCTCGATGATAGTTTTCCCCATTTGCTTTTTATAATGCAACGTGATATACTGGAAACAGAGGTGAAACTATGTTTGAAATTACGCTGATTACCGTAGGAAAGCTAAAAGAAAAATTTTACTTATCTGCGGCAGAAGAATATAAGAAGCGATTGGGCGGATATTGCAAATTTACTATCATCGAATTGCCCGAAACAAGACTTTCAGATAATCCCTCCCCTGCTGAAATCTCCGCCGGTTTGCAGAAAGAGGCTGAACTCATTGCTGCAAAAGTCCCTAAAGGCGCCTGGTTCTGTGTGTTCACACCAGAAGGCAAAATCCTTTCGTCGGAAGAATTTGCGGATAAATTATCAAAGGTAAAGCTTTCCGGAAAAAGTTCTGCCTGCTTCCTGGTTGGCTCATCCTTCGGCATTGCTGACAGCATAAAACAAAATGCCGATTTTCGTCTTTCTATGGGCCCCATGACCTTCCCCCACCATTTGGCGAGAATTATGATTTTAGAGCAGTTATATCGGGCTGAGGCCATCCAAGCCGGCAGCAAATATCATAAATAATCAAAACGCACCCTGCCGACAAAGCAGGGTGCGTTTGGTTAAAACTCACCGGTATGATACATCACTGCAGAAAGGGCACAAAGCGGGGCTGTCTCACACCGTAGAATGCGCTTTCCAAGAGTGCAAACCCGCAAACCGGCATCTAACGCCTGTTGTACTTCGCGCACCTCTAAGCCGCCTTCAGGACCTGTGAGCAGGCTGACAGAACAAAATTGACCGCTATGGAGCGTTGCACTTAAGGTCGTGGCGCGTTCGTTCTCATAAAACAAAATGCCCAAATCAGCCGTAGCTGCACGCGTTAATGCCTCTTTGTAGCTATTGAGGACAATCACTTCGGGCACGCGCCCGCGTCCGGATTGCTCTGCAGCAGATACGGCAATCTTCTGCCAGCGCTCCAGCTTCTTTCGCAAGCTCTTTTCATCCGGTTTCGATACACACCGAGCAGTGGGAAATGCAACAATTTCACTTGCACCAAGCTCTGTTGCTTTTTGCACCACGTGCTCAAATTTATCACCCTTAGAGAACGCCATATAGACACTGACCCGAACACAAGCCTCGGATTGAGAACATTCCTTATGTTTCACAATGAGACTAATTTGTCCGGGGCTAATATCGCTAACCGCGCAGAGATAGTCTTGCCCATCACCGTCACTGACAGATACCTCTTCGCCAACCTTTAAGCGCAACACCTTTGCGTGCTCTGCATTTTCTCCGGACAGTATAATTAAGTCACCATTTAATTCAGTTTTATCTACAAAAAATCTTGCCACATCCCATACCCCCAGAATTTTTTACTATTATAACAGACAAATAAAAACAAAGCAAGAATGCAAAATCAACGGATTATGAGTATTGACAAAATTGAGCTCTTTTGTTATAATGCACAAGTGTTCTGCGAGAGTGTTGGAATGGTAGACAAGCACGTTTGAGGTGCGTGTGGTTTCGCCGTGTGGGTTCGAGTCCCATCTCTCGCACCAAAAAACAGATACCCATTCGGGTGTCTGTTTTTTTCGTAAATGGGACTCGAAAAATTAAATGCAACAG
>JAZRHG010000076.1:0-5431 GCA_045644625.1 Faecousia sp. | reverse complement strand
TGCAAAGCCCTTCCACCTGCGTATCGAAGGTCCTATGGACTGCGATGTAGACGTGCCCACCCAGTGCAAAGCGCTGGCCGCACTGACCGCCGAATTAGATGCCCGTGGCTGTGATGTGGAGCTGGTTGCCGATGAGTGGTGCAACACCTTGGAGGACATCAAGCTCTTTGCTGACAACAAGGCAGGCCACATGGTGCAGATTAAGACCCCCGACTTAGGCGGCATCAACAACACCATCGAGGCTGTTCTCTACTGCAAGGAAAAGGGTATGGGCGCATATCAGGGCGGCACTTGTAACGAGACCGACCGCTCCGCACAGGTCTGTGTCCACTGCGCAATGGCTACCCAGCCGGTGCAGATTTTGGCAAAGCCCGGTATGGGCGTGGACGAAGGCTATATGATCGTCTACAACGAAATGAACCGCATTTTGGCCATCCGCGAAGCCAAGAAAAACATCTAACAAATGATAAACCGCCTGTCGGAATTTTCCGACAGGCGATTTTTATTTCTTTGTCATTGCGAGGAGCCGAAGGCGACGTGGCAATCTGTTCCTCTTTACATTTCTTTCATCAGGTCCGCTAAAGTAATCCCCTCAAAGAAGGTTTCTACCATATTGTCAAGCCTTTCCCACATAGGCAGCGTTCTGCAGCAGGTAGACCGGTTGCAGGCACTGGCGCCTTCTGTGGTGCAGGACACGGTTTTTAAGTTGCCCTCTGTGAGCTTTAAAATGCTGCCCACAGTGTACTCCTCCGGCTTGCGGTTGAGCCGATAGCCGCCACCCTTGCCGTGAATGGCATCCACAAAACCGGCTTTACTCAGCACTGCCATAATGGCCTCCAAATACTTTTGGGAAATCCCCTCGGATTCGGCTATCTGCTTTAAGGGGATGTATTCTTCCGAGCCGTGGAGGGCAAAGTACACCATCACCCGCAGGGCATATCTGCCCTTCGTCGATACAATCATTTTAGAGCTTCCTTATTCGCCACAGTGTGCGCAGTTCTCACAATCAGGAAACTGCTTTTTGTCGTAAGGGATGCCGTTTCTGTCGTAGTAGTCCTTAAGCGCCCCCTTAATTGCCTCCTCTGCCAGCACAGAGCAGTGCATTTTCTGCGCAGGCAAACCCTGCAAGGCCTCGGCAACGGCCTTGTTGGTCAGCTCCATTGCATTCTGGATGGACTTGCCCTTGATCATCTCGGTAGCCATAGAAGAAGATGCAATGGCACTGCCGCAACCAAAGGTCTCAAACTTCACATCCACAATAATATCGTTTTCAATTTTCAGATAAATTTTCATAATATCGCCGCAACTGGCATTGTCCACAGTACCCACGCCGTCGGCATTTTCAATCACACCCACATTCCGGGGGTTCATAAAATGGTCCATTACCACTTCGCTATATAAAGCCATAACATTTTCCTCCTTAATATTTCTAACGCATCTCATAATTGACAATTGACAATGGTCAATGGACAATTATTGTGTCGCCTTCGGCGACTATTTTAATTAAGTCGGCTTTGCCGACACCACAATTGTCAACTGTCAACTGTCAATTGTACATTAGAGAATGTATTCTCTGTCTCCGTTTTGCAAATCCCGCCACACGGGGCTCATATTTCTAAGGGTCTGCACCACCTTGGGCACGCAAGCCAAAATGTGGTCAATTTCTTCTTCCGTGTTGTAGTGGCACAAGGATAGCCGCAAAGAGCCGTGCGCCACATCGTGCACTCTGCCGATTGCCAGCAGCACGTGACTGGGGTCCAAAGAGCCGGAGGTGCAAGCCGAGCCGGAGGATGCGCAAATGCCCATAGCATCCAAATACAACAGCAGGCTTTCGCCCTCAATGCCCTCAAAGCAGAAGCTCACATTGCCCGGCAGCCGGTTTTCCCGGTCACCGTTCACAGCACAATGGGGGATTTCCAAAAGGCCGGCAATCAGCTTGTCCCGCAGGTTGGTGACATATTTAGAATTTTCTTCCAAATTGTCGCAAGCCTCCTGCAAGGCAGCCGCCATACCGCGAATGCCGGCGATGTTCTCTGTGCCTGCCCGCTTGCCCCGCTCCTGAGCGCCGCCCTCAATGAGATTACTTAACATTACGCCCCGACGCACATACAAGCCACCCACGCCCTTCGGCCCGTGGAACTTATGTCCGGAGAAAGACAGCATATCAATGTTCTGCGCCTTCACATCAATGGGCAAATGACCCACCGCCTGCACCGCATCGGTGTGGAACAGTACGCCCTTTTCCTTACAAATCGCACCGATTTGGGCAATAGGCAGCACCGAGCCGATCTCGTTGTTGGCATACATACAGGTCACCAAACAGGTATCTTCCCGAATGGCATCTTTCACCTGCTGAGCGGTAATGTTGTGCCCCTGGGAAACATCTAACAGGGTTACCTCATAACCTTCTTTTTCCAACTTTTGCAGGGTGTGCAGCACTGCGTGATGCTCAAAAGCGGTGGAAATAATGTGTTTTTTATTTTTGAATGCGCCTAACTTTGCTGCGGAAATAATTGCCTGATTGTCCGCCTCACTGCCGCCGGAGGTAAAATAAATCTCCCGTGCCTCCGCGCCCAGGCAGGCAGCCACCTGCTGCCGTGCTTCCTCCAGCGCTTCCTTGGCTTTCTGGCCTAAGGTGTGCAAGGAAGAAGGATTTGCAAAATTATTTTCAAAATATTCTGTCATCGCCGCCACGGCAGTTTTGCTCATCTTCGTAGTGGCAGCATTATCTGCATAAACCAGCATATTGTTCTCTCCTTTCCAAATTTCGATTCTCCCCCATTTGGTCATTCCGACCAAGCGCAGCGCGCGGAGGAATCTTGGCAGCATCAAACTGCGTAGATTTCTCGACTTCGCTCGAAATGACATAGGCGGTGTCCGCAAAGCGGACTTATTGAAATATGTCGCAAAGCGACACCACAATTGTCAACCGTCCATTTACCTACTAACTTCGTAGGTAATATACCACTATTTACCTATAATGTCAATAGGTAAATAAGCAAAAGTCCTCTGTTTTGAAGAAAATTTTTCCAAATTTCGCGTCTTTTTCATCGGTTACTTTTTGTCGCAAAAGCCATATTAACAAGGCAAGGAGGTTTTCAAAATGAAAGGACTGATACGAAAAATTTCCGTTTTCTTTTGTCTTATTTTAATATGTGCAACCTGCGTAAACGCTGCCACCACCTTAATCCCCGGCGGACAGGTCATCGGACTGAACTTGTCCGACGGCACTGTGACGGTGGCAAAAGTGGAAAACCAGTTTTCCCCCTTAAAAGCCGGAGACAAGCTCCTGTCGGCGGATGCATCCCCCATCCACTGCGTAGAAGATGTGAAAGCGGCATTGGGAAAAGGCACAGTTTCTCTCAGCGTCCTGCGAAACGGCAAAACCAAAACCCTGACCGTCTCCGGACCGAAATTGGGTGTATATCTGCGGCAAGGCACGGCAGGACTTGGCACCGTCACCTACTACAACCCCCAAACGGGCACCTTTGGAGCCTTGGGGCACGGTGTTTGTGACCAGCAAGGCAACTTGACCCCGATGCAAACCGGCACCGTGTATCCCGCCAGTGTGCTTTCCGTCAAAGCCGGCAAATCAGGCACGCCCGGTCAACTGATGGGCGCAATCACCCAGCAGGAAGCCATCGGCGTACTGCAGAAAAACACCCGTCAGGGTATCTTTGGCAAAACCGCCCCCATTGCCGCAGAGCCGTTGCCGGTTGCAAGTAAAGAGGAAATCCAAACCGGAAACGCCACCATCTATTCCACCGTTAATGGCAACGCCTTGCAGGAATATTCTGTGGAGATTCTTAAAATCTATCCCCACAGCTCGGATACCCGCAATATGCTCCTGAAAATCACAGACCCCGACCTGCTTGCCACCACCTGCGGCATCGTGCAGGGCATGTCCGGCTCACCGATTATTCAAGACGGCAAATTAGTGGGCGCGGTGACCCACGTTCTCGTCAACGACCCCACTACCGGCTACGGAATCTTTATCGAAAATATGTTAGACGCCGCAGCATAAGAATGGACAATTGAAAATTGACAATTGACAATTTTGGTGTCGCTTTGCGACGATTTAAAATTATCGCCGTAGGCGATACCGCAATTGTCCATTGTACATTGTCCATTGTCAATTTAAAAATCGGAGGTTTTTTACTATGGATTTCTACAAAATACCCATTGGCTTCGGTATGGCGCTGGCGGTCAACGAACCGGCTATGAACGCCTATTCCAAAATGACCGAAGAACAAAAACAGGCCATCCTAAACAAAGCACACAATGTCCGCTCAGAGCGGGAAATGCACGACCTTGTCGCCTCCCTTGCCCACGGCCAGGTGCAATAACGTTGGGGCGGATGTGGTCATCCGCCCTTTTTTCTTGCAATTCTGCCGCCTTGTGGTATGATAGTGAAAAGGTGGTGAGGCCTATATGGTCTATTTACTTTTGGCGATTGCGAGCAGCGCAACCATCGCCATTATTATGCGCATCAGCGCACAAAAAGTCAAAGCGGGCATCAGTATGCTTGCGGTAAATTACATAACCTGCCTGCTGCTGTCTGCCGTTTATGCAGGTTTTCAGGTGTTCCCCATTCAAGACCCGGGCTTTCCCACGGTGGTCACAATGGGAGCCGTCAACGGCCTGCTGTATCTTGCAGGCTTTGTGCTGCTGCAGTACAACACCCGGAAAAACGGCGTGGTGCTGTCCTCTGTGTTTATGAAACTGGGACTTTTGGTACCCATCATCCTGTCCGTTTTTCTGTTTGGAGAACTGCCCACAATCCTGCAGTGGACCGGATTTATTCTGGCGGTTGGAGCGATTATCCTCATCAATTATGAAAAAGGCACATCTGTTGCCTCTGCCAAGCTTCCGCTTCTGCTGATGCTGTTGGCCGGCGGCAGCGGGGATGCTATGTCCAAGATTTTTGAGGTGTACGGCCCCAAAGCCTACCCGGACCAGTTTCTATTCTACACCTTTTTAAGTGCCTTGCTGCTGTGCGTGGGGCTGATTTTGGTAAAAAAAGAACGCCCGGACAAGCAGGCGCTGCTTTTTGGCGTGCTGGTTGGTATTCCCAATTTCTTTTCGGCGAAATTTTTGCTGATGGCGCTTAAGTCTCTTCCGGCGGTGATTGTGTATCCCACCTTCAGCGTGGCAACAATTTTGGTGGTGACTCTTGCAGGCGTCTGCCTGTTCCAAGAACGCCTATATAAACACCAATGGGCTGCGCTGGCCATTATTTTAGCTGCACTGGTTTTTCTGAATGTTTCGTAAAAAAAGGACAATCCTCCAGTGAACTGCACCCCATTTGTTAGACAAGTATGATATAATACTTGTACTAAGAAATGGGGTGTTTTTCTATGCCTAAAGGAGTGCCTAACAAACGCCATACCGGTGAATTCAAGCAGATGGTCGTTGAGACTATGATGCGTGA
>JAZRHG010000075.1:0-14673 GCA_045644625.1 Faecousia sp. | reverse complement strand
CTGGCAATGCCACCCCTGTTCCTGTTACGAATTTGATACATACCTCTCTGCAGACTTTATTGCAGTGGTCCGTGAAAACGTGGAAAAGCAAACCGGCATGCCGTGTATTTATTTCTCCGGTGCCAATGGTGATCTGGGTCGTGGCAACATTGTCCCTTCGCAAGAAAGAAGCTTTCATAATTCTGATAACGAATTTGGCACCCTGGTTGCCAATACCGCCCTTGCCGCCATAGCCGGGGAATGGACCAAAATTGAAGGCAGTGGCATTCGCACTGTACAAAACAACTTTGAATACACCACCAACCGACGGGGTATTGAGCGATTGGAAGATGCCCTGAAAGTAAAAGCCCTTGCAGAAAAAGTGGGCTCCTATGAGCAACCCGAAGCAAACAACTACGCAAAAGAGCTGGGCTTTAGCAGTGCCCGGGAATGTGCCACCATTGTTATGAATGCAAGCAAACCCGAAAAAGCACCCATTGAGCTCAACGCCATTTATGTTGGCGGCTTGGCCTTTGCAACCGCTCCCTATGAGATGTTTGCAGAAAACGGTATGTTCATTAAGAAAAACTCTCCCTATGAATTTACCATCATCAATGAACTTACCAACAACTATCTCCACTATTTCCCGGTGCGGGAAGCTTACGAAGCAAAAAACATTTACGAAGCGAAGATTGCAGACTTTACCATTGGCGTTGCCGAAGATGCTGCAGACCAGCTTGTGTCGATGCTGAAAAGTCTGTACTCCCAAAGCAATCCTTTTATAACAAACAACACACAATATATAAAGGAGGAATTTCTGTGAAAAGAGTTTTTGCGATTATTATAACCTTCGCCATTGCTTTTGGCCTTTGTGCCTGCGGAGGAAGCACCTCCGATGAGACCCAGGGTGCTTCTGCTGCCGGATTCCAGATCGGCTTTGCACGGGAGTCCATTATGCCTAAAACCCCCGTCGGTATGCCCGGCTTTGCCAATGCTGAACACAGAATCAGTACCGGTTATACGGACATTCTCTATACTTCTTGCTTGGCTTTTTCCGAGGGTGAGGACATCATTCTTATGTACTCTGTGGACACCATTTATATGGATGCCTCCACTACTCAGAAGCTCCGCGAGCAAATCTCCGCCAAAACAGGTGTGCCCCAGGGCAACATTATGATCAGTGGTACCCACACCCACACCGGCCCCAATTATTACGCAGACCCTTATTATACCGATGTGTTCCTTCCCGCATTTATAAAGGCAGCAGAAGATGCCATTGCTGACAGAGCTTCCGCCACCATGTACGGCACCAAAACCTTAGTCGAAGGCATTTCTTTTGTCCGCCATTACATTTCCCGCGACGGAAAATATTTAGATAGTGGCGGTGCCGGTCAAAACCCCGCATTGCTGGCCGGCCACGCCAGAGAGACTGACCCGGAGATGATCCTCGTCAAGATTGACCGGGAAGGTGACAAAAAGGATATTACGCTCATCAACTGGCAATGCCATCCCTGCTTCTCTTACGAGAGCACCACCCTTCTTTCCGCCGACTTCATTGCCTCTCTGCGTACCGATGTAGAGACGCAAACCGGAACGCAGGTCATCTATTTTTCCGGTGCCGGTGGTGACTTGGGTGCCGACACAAAAATGCCGAACGAAACCGCTATTCGCGATGTCACACAATTTGGCTCCCTCTTGGCCGAAAAGGCCGTTGCTGCTTTGAGCGGTACTATGGCAGAGATTGCGGGCTCCGGCATTAAAACCTCTCAGGAGCAGTTTGAATATGCTACCAACCGCGCCGGTATTGAGCGGGTAGAGGATGCGCAAAAGGTAAAAGACTTTGCAGAACAACAGGGCTCCTATGAATCCGCAGAGGTGAACAACTATGCCATAGAACTGGGCTTTGACAGCGCCAGACAGTGCGCAACCATTGTCTCCAACGCCCAAAGACCCGAAAAAGAGGCTTTTGAGCTCAATGCCCTTTACTTAGGTGGCCTGGCATTCGTTACCGCGCCTTATGAGATGTACGCAACAAACGGTCAGTTCATTAAGGAAAACTCTCCCTTTGAATTCACTATGATAGCCACACAGGCCAACGGGTATCTGAGCTACTTCCCCGTGAAAGAAGCATACGAAGGAGGAAGTGCAATTTACGAGATAGCCACCGCCAAATTTGTTTCCGGCATTGCCGAAGACACTACCAACCAGTTCGTAACCCTGCTCAAGGGCTTGCAATAATTTTATAGTGCTTAACTCCCGGGGGATTTTCCTCGGGAGTTAAGCATTTTCACCAATTCCCCCACATGTATCTTGGGCAATCAGCCAAATTGATTTTGGAAATATTTTGTACTATAATAAGGTGACCTTAAACAAAAGGAGGCCCTCCTATGAAAAGATTTTTTGCTATTTTTCTGGCTTTGACTATTGTGCTTGGCCTTTGCGCCTGTGGCGGAAGCGGTGCCGGTGAAGAAGGCGGCGCAACTGCCGGTTTCCAAGTGGGCTATGCCCGAGAGGACATTATGCCCGATGGCCCCATCGGCCTGAGTGGCTTCGCCAACGAGGCAACCCGCCTAAGTACCGGCTACCGGGATATTCTCTACGCCACCTGCTTGGCTTTTTCCGAAGGGGCTGACACTATGCTTACCTTCTCCGTAGATGTCATCAATATGGGTGTCGCTGCAACAATCCGCGAAGCAATCTCTGAAAAAACCGGTGTTCCCGCGGGCAACATTATGATCAGCGGTACCCACACCCACTCCGCGCCCAACTATACTGAAGAGCCTTATTTTAGCAATATCTTTGTCCCTGCCCTTGTAAAGGCAGCAGAAAACGCCA
Source organism: Faecousia sp. (assembly GCA_045644625.1). Lineage (GTDB taxonomy): Bacteria > Bacillota > Clostridia > Oscillospirales > Oscillospiraceae > Faecousia. Next base: position 11,859 of record JAZRHG010000075.1, on the reverse strand, counting down.
TTGCTGACCTGGCACCTGCCACCATGTACGGCACAAAAGCTACGACGGGCGATATGTCCTGTGTCCGTCACTACATCACCATCGACGGAACCTATGTGGATAACAGCACCGCTGCCAACAACCCCGCAATGCTGGCCTCTCACGCCAGAGAAGCTGACCCGGAGATGGTTATCGTGAAAATTGACCGGGAAGGCGACAAGAAGGACATTTCCCTTATCAACTGGCAGTGCCACCCCTGCTTCAGCATCGCGACAGACACCTATCTTTCCGCTGACTTTATTGCGCCCATCCGGTCACAGATTGAAGAAAAAACCGGAATGCAGGTTATATACTTCACCGGTGCCGCCGGCGATGTGGGCTCCAAATCTCATCTTCGCGGAGAAAATCAATATCACGACGCGGTTGCCTATGGTGAAACATTGGCTGACATCGCAATTACCGCTATGAACGGCACTATGACCAAGATTGAAGGCTCCGGCCTGAAGCTCAACCACAACCGGTTTGAATATGCCACCAACCGTTTCGGCATGGATCGGTTGGAGGACGCCCAAAAGGTGTCCGATTATTCCAAACAGTTTCCCACTTATGACTGTGCCGAAGTAAATGCTTATGCCAAGCAGTTGGGCTTTGCCACCGCCCGGGAAGCCATTACGGTGGTTTACAACTCAGAAAGACCGGAAAAAGCAACGATGGAATTAAATGCCCTGTATTTAGGCGGTCTGGCATTCGTCACAGCGCCCTATGAGATGTGCGCCCAGGACGGTGTGATTATCAAAGAGGGTTCTCCCTTTGAATTCACAATCGTTTCCTCTGTATCCAATGAACACTACAGCTACTTTGCCCGAAAAGAAGCTTTTGAATCCACAAGCACAATTTACGAAGTAACATCCGCCAAATTTGCTAAGGGTGCTGCTGAAGCCACCGCAGCAGAATTGGTATCTATGCTCAACGCCCTGCAATAATCGAAAACTTAACCCCGCTGAAACGACTTTCAGCGGGGTTTGCTTATAAAAAAATGCTCCGGATATTTCTATCCGAAGCGAAGGAGAGAGTTGGGATTAGGCCAAAATGGAGGAGGCCTATGCAAGCAATTCCGCAGTGGCTTTACAGAACGTGCTAAACTGTTCTTCCGAGCATTTTACATGTACCTGAAGAGGACGGGTATAGTCCAAGGTAAACATGCCGATAAAGCTCTTGCCGTTGACCTGTTTCTGCTCATTGCCTACCAGCACCTCAAAAGGCTGAACCATTGCCAAAGAGACAAAGTCCTGTACCTGCCGAAAAGACCGGACCCAAATATCAAATTGATACATTGCCGGAACCTCCTACTGTACAAATCACACCTTTTGCTGTATAATGGTGCCAATCCCTATATGAAACACACAAGCCATATTATACTGGATGGTTGGCGGTTTTGCAATTAGGAGATTATACGATATATACAAATTGACATTATGATTTTTGGTGAAATTGACTATGAAGTTTGGCTTTTACACCTTAGGGTGCAAAGTAAATCAATATGAGACACAGGCGATGGAGCAGCTGCTTACTGCCCAGGGACACACCTTGGGGCAGTTTTCGGAACAATGTGACGGGTATATTATCAACACCTGTTCGGTGACCGCCGTGGCAGATAAGAAAAATCGCGCCATTATTCGCCGTTGCCGCAGAGAAAATCCCGATGCTGTCATCGGTGTGTGCGGCTGTTACACCCAGCACGCGCCGGAGGATGTGAAAAAGTTAGATGTGGACGTGCTGGGCGGCAGCGCCGGCAGAGAGGCCTTTGTGCAGCAAATGCTGGAAGCCCTTCGCACCCGCACCCGCTCAGAGGTGTTAGACGAGGCGCTGAAACGCCGGACCTTTGAAGTGCTCCCCGCCGGCGGTTTGGAAGGACGCACCCGGGCAATGCTAAAGGTGCAGGACGGTTGCTGCAATTTCTGCTCCTACTGCATTATCCCTTACACAAGAGGGCCTATTCGCTCGGCAGAGCTGCCTTGGGCAGTAGAACAGGCAAAGCATTTACAGGCACAGGGCTATCGGGAACTGGTGATTACCGGCATTGAAATTGCCTCCTGGGGGCAGGATTTTTCTCCCAAACAGCCGCTGATTGATTTGGTGGAGGCTATATGTAAAGCCGTTCCCACAATGCGGGTCCGTCTGGGCTCTTTGGAGCCGCGGATCGTCACGGAAGAATTTTGCAAGCGGCTTTCCGCTTTGCCCAATCTGTGTCCTCAGTTTCATCTTTCTATGCAGTCCGGCTGCGACAGTGTGCTTTTGCGAATGAAGCGCAAGTACGACACTGCACGGTATTTGGAAAGTGTTAACTTGCTCAAATCCCATTTCCCCGGTTGCGCCATCACCACCGATATGATTGTGGCATTCCCCGGCGAAACGGAAGCGGAGTTTTTGGAAAGTCTTTCCTTTATCGAAGCCTGCGGCTTTGCCGATATGCACATTTTCCCCTATTCCCGCCGCCCCGGCACACCGGCAGATAAAATGCCCGGTCAGCTAAATAACGCGGTGAAGGAGCAGCGCAGCCGTCAGGCAGTGGCCGTTGCCGAGAAAATGTCGAAAGCCTATCGGGAAAGCTTTGTGGGACAAACCCTGGAAGTGCTGTTTGAAGAAGAGGACGGGGAATACTTTGTGGGGCACACGCCCAACTATATGAAAGTTTACACCAAGGGCGATTCCCTGCACAACCGGGTGCTTCCTATGGTCATAACACAGGTGTTTCAGGACGGTTTGCTGGCAGATTTTGAAAAAATTGAAATTTAGGGGCAGACAAGCGGTAAAAAATGTGTTATACTATACTGTGACTTTATGCACCTGTAACCTTATAGAACGAAAAAGGAGGTATGTCCTTTGAAATATTGGCGCGGTTATTTAGTCGCCGGCATTTTTCTGGCGCTTTCCTGGGCATTACATCAATTTGCGCAGGCCCATAGCATTTTAATCGATATGATTTATCCCTATGTCACCCGGATTATCATCAACTCCCTGGCAGACTGGTCCGGTGCAATGAATTTCTGCCTGTGGCAGGTACTCATTGTGGGTATGGTGCTTTTGGTTCTTGTAAGCATTGTGCTGATGATTGTGCTCCGGTGGAACCCCATTCAGTGGCTGGGCTGGGTGCTTGCATCCATTTGCCTTGTTTCCACCCTGCAGGTGGGCATTTACGGACTGAACCAGTATGCAAGCCCCTTGGCAGATGATGTGGGCCTGACCATTGCCGATTATAATGTGACGCAATTAAATGACGCCGCCGTCTTCTTTAGAGACAAAGCCAATGAGTATGCCAAATCCGTGACGCGGGACAAAAAAGGCAATCCGGTGTTTGGCACCTTTGAAGAACTGGCGCAGCAAGCCAGTAACGGCTTCCAATATCTGACTTACGAAAAGGCCATTTCTGTGTTTTCCGGCTCCACTGCACCGGTGAAAAAGCTAAGCTTTAACGGCACATACACCTTGCGGGGTGATAGTGGTGTCACAGTCGCCCTGACCGGCGAAGCTTGTGTCAATCCGGACGTGCCCACGGCGGCGCTGCCTTTTGCTATGTGCAAGGAAATTGCCCACCGTATGAGCATCGCCTCCGATGCCGACGCCCAGTTTGGCGGCTTTTTGGCAAGCATCTACAACGAGTCGCCTGCCTTCCAATACTCCGGTTATCTGTTTGCGTACAGAGCCTGTTACGAGGCGCTGCTCTCCATCCCCACCAGCACTGCGCAGGCCTGCGCAGAGGAAACCCAGCGGGGTGTAAATGAATTTCTGCGTGGCGATTTGGAGGACTATGTGAAGTTCTTCGGCAAAACCAGCGCTGCCGTCAATTCCCGTTCCGTTAACGAGGCAAGAACTGCAGTTGCAGAAACCCATGGCCCCACCGAGGAAACCCAGGCTGAACCGCTCATCACTTACAGCGAATATGCCGGCGTTGTGGACCTTTTGACCAGCTGGCATCTGCAGGAGTTTGTTGCGCCCTTGCACGCAGAAGAAGATGTTGTCTTTGACCCGCTGGATTCTTCTCAGGTAGACCTGAGCGGTATCCGCAGCCCCGCAAAATGAGCCCGATGCTCGCGGCCCTGAAGCAGGGTCTGCCCCAGTTGGGGCTGGAATTAGACGATGGGGTTTGCCAAAAGCTGTGTGATTTCGGCTGCGCGGTGGTAGAGCAAAACAAGGTAATGAACCTGACTGCCATCACAGAGCCCGCATTGGTTGCGCAGCTTCACCTTTTGGACAGCATTTCTCTTTTGAAGATTATGAACCTGAAGGGCAAGCAAGTCATTGATGTGGGATGCGGCGCAGGTTTCCCGGGTGTGCCGCTGAAAATCGCCTGCCCGGAAATGAAGCTTACCTTACTCGATTCTCTGGGAAAGCGAATGAAGTGGCTGGAAACGGTGTTGCCCCAATTGGGTGTGGACGCCCGTTGCATCACCGCCCGTGCAGAAGAGGCGGTAGCAGAGCGTCGGGAAAAATTTGATGTGGCAACCTCCCGCGCCGTGGCGCGGCTGAATGTGCTTTTGGAGCTGACCGCCCCGTATGTACGGGTAGGCGGCTACGTTTTGGCAATGAAAGGCGCTGCCGCCAACGAAGAGTTGGAGGAGGCAAAAAACGCCATCCGCCGGCTGGGTTTAAAGTTAGAGCAGGTTGTGGAATTTCCCATCGGGGACACTGCCCACAAGGTCATCGTGCTAAAAAAGGTAGCACCCACACCGAAAGAATTTCCCCGCCGATACACAAAAATCAAGCAACAACCCTTATAACATAATGGAGCACCTTTTTACAAGGTGCTCCATTTTTTAGCAATATCTTGTGATTTTCTCGGAAAAGTACGCCAACATCTTGTGTTTCGACAAATTTCTTGCAAAATATGTGGTATCTTGTAGGTGGTTCAGACAACCGCTTTCCTCAGCAGATGCTCAAGCGGAATGAAAGCCCTTGTGTCCCAGCCGCACCGTTACCACCGTGGCATCATCATCTCCCCCAAATTGGGCACGGGTTAAAAGACCTTTTGCCAAATCCCCAGGCGACAGTCCCACCCGCTCCAGACAACAACGCAGGGCTTCCTCCTCCGCTACCCCATCGCTGACCAGCACCAAAATCTCCCCCCGGTGCAGGGACAGCCGGTAAGTCGTCTCCCGACAGTCTGTGACAGACAGACCGGGAGGCGGTCCGGCTGTCCCAATTTTTTCGGCTCCAATGTGGCTGACCAGATAGCTGGGGGCTGCACCCCATTTGTGGAGGATCGCTTTTCCGGTTTCCAATTGCAGCTCCAGTAAATCCACCGTCACCGCGCCGGCGCGGCTGCGTAGCGCACACAAACTATTCAGGCTTTCCAGCGCACTTTTGGCAGGATAACCGGCGGTAAGCAGACGCCGCAAAAGGTCCCCTGCGGTTTTCGCTTCGGAAACTGCACCGATTCCGGTGCCCATACCGTCACACAAAAGTACATAGTACCGACAGCCGGAGCCGGCAAACATCCAGCACCGGTCTCCGTTATCCTGCTCCGGTCGGTTGCCGTACACCTGCACTTGCGGCTCAAAGCAGGCGGAAATACCGGTGGTCCGCCTGGCAAGACCATCGGACAGACTTTGCAAATAGTCCGCCAAAAACCGGTATTGCTGGGTCACGGCCGCCCGATATTCCTGCTGGCGCAGCCTGTCCGCCTGAATAGACCGCAGCTGCTCCTGACTGCGGTGCAGCTGGGCAAGAAAACGTCCGCTTTTCCGGCAAATAATGGGCAATTCCTCCGGTGTCAGCAAGGGCTTGTGCAGCAACGCCGCAGGCAGTTGGGGCAGACGGGCGCTGTCTTTACAATTTTTTCGACAAGGACACCCACTGCATGCCTGTTCCCCTGCGCGAGCAATCAGCGCATCCTCATCCACCGGCGGCGTTTGCGCCTCCAACAACAGTTGTTCGGTTTGGGCAAGCACTCCCGCAGCCATCTCCAGGCGCACCTGCGCCACGCCGGTTTCTCCGCGGCGGTTTGGCATTTTTCGGGGCAGTGGCAAAAATGTTCCCAAAATGCCCCCTGCCGCTAAGCAATACACCGGCGTCCAATCCCAATACCCCGTGGCATACATCACCAGCAAATATCCGCCTGCCGGTGCCAGCGCGCCTGCCCACTTGGGACATTGGGGCAAAAATCGAACCAGATAGCTGCCGCAGAGGGCAGCCGTGAGTGATACGGGGGTAATTCCAGCCAAATCCAGCGCCAGACCGGACAGCGCGGCAGCAGGAAATGCGCCGGTGACACTCAGAATACCTGCTGCCAAAAACCCAAGACTAAACCCGGGAAATGGTGCAATTTGCGCCAGCGCCAGCACAAAAACGCCGCAGGCAATCCAGTCTAAAATCGGATTTCTCCTCTGCACTACCCGGGCAAACAACCAGGTGGCACCGCTTACGGAGAAGACCCGGATTAAATAGATATCCACCGGCGTCACATCCTTGCGCCACGCCTGAAATACCACACCGGAGGCAGATACAATCAGTCCCGCCACCGCCGGCAGAAGTATGGGTGTTTCCCGTACAAGCCGGTGGTCGCTTAAAAGCAGACTGCAAACCAGCCCCGCTGCCAGCCATAAAAGCCCCTGATATCCGGCGCTGCCCCAAAACACCCAGTAGCCCAGTCCGCCACCTGCCGCCACCAACACCGATGACCAGCCGCCACCGGCACAGACCAGTGCCACCGGCAACGGCAAACATACATTACTGAAGCTGGCGGCGCTCAGCCCAAAGCCTGCCAAAAAATGTCCCGCTCCTCGCAAAATGGTGTGCAGCATTGGATTTTGCAGAACAGCCCGCAGACGGTGCCGGCTTTGACGGACATAACCTTGCAAAGATACTATCATATGTAAACACGACCTTTCCTATGCCTACTTTAGCACGGCAAGGCCGATAAATTTGTCGGATTAGCCCTGAGAAATAAAAACTTTACACCGGTGCTGTTTTTTAGTAAAATAAGGATGAAACAGCCTAAAGGAGGTGGGAAAATGACTGAACATCCAGTGGGCAGATTTGCGCCCACGCCCTCCGGACGGATGCATTTGGGTAATGTGTTTGCCGGTCTTGTGGCCTGGCTTTCCGTCCGGCAGCGAAACGGCAGTATGGTGCTGCGTATGGAGGACCTGGACACCCAGCGCACCAGCGCGGAATTTGCCCGGGTGCTGCGGGAGGATTTGCGCTGGCTGGGTTTGGATTGGGATGCAGAAACCCCGCCCCAAAGTCAGCGAAGTGATGTATATCTTCGCTATTTTGAAAAATTAAAAGACCTTAACTTGCTTTATTCCTGCTACTGCACCCGCAGTCAGCTGCACACCGTCAATGCGCCCCACCAGTCCGACGGCACTTATGTTTACACCGGCACTTGCCGCAACTTGTCTGAAGCCCAACGCGCCGCATTTGACCGCGCCCCCGCCTGGCGGGTGAAAGTCCCCGACGAAACCTGGGAACTTAACGATTTGGCGCAAGGGCATTTTGCCCAGAATTTGCAAACCCAGTGCGGTGATTTTGTGGTACGGCGGGCAGACGGCGTGTATGTGTATCAGCTGGCAGTTACCGTGGATGACGGAGAAGCTGGCGTTACCGAGGTGGTGCGGGGAATGGACTTATTAGGCTCAGCACCCCGGCAAATGTATCTGCAAAGCCTGTTCGGTTTTCCCCACCCCCGCTACGGACATGTTCCAATGCTACTTGCCCCTGACGGACGGCGATTGAGCAAGCGGGACAGGGATTTGGACTTAGGCGAGCTTCGAAAACACTATACACCGGAGCAAATTATCGGCGCGTTGGCATTTTCTTCCGGTCTTATCGACCAAAATGTGCCTGTCAGCGCCCAAGAATTATTGCCCCATTTTTCCTGGAAAAAACTTTCTTCTGAGGCAATTTTCTTATCGGAATCCTTGCTTTTTCCATAAGCTGTGCTATAATGAAAACAAGAATTTATTAGGGAGGATATATTTATGTCTAAAAAACCTGTTTTAGTTGTGATGGCAGCCGGCATGGGCAGCCGCTATGGTGGTCTGAAGCAAATTGACCCTGTGGGCTCTCAGGGAGAAGCCATTTTGGACTTTTCTCTGTTTGATGCTTACGAGGCCGGCTTTGAAACCGCCGTCATTATCATCAAGGAAGCCATCCGTGAGGACTTTATGGAGATGGTTGGCAAGCGCCTGGAAAAGTGTCCTATGGAAATCCGCTATGCCTATCAGGAAATGGATAAGATTCCGGAAGGCTTTACCGTTCCCGAGGGTCGCGTAAAGCCCTGGGGCACCAGCCACGCAGTGCTGTGCGCCAAGGAAGCCATTGACGGCGCACCCTTTGCGGTCCTCAACTCCGATGACTACTACGGCAAGGATGCTTTCAAGGTCATTTACGATTACTTACGCACTGCCGAAGATAAGGAAAAAGCAGATTATTGTATGGTGGGCTATCTGCTGGGCAACACCGTCACCGACCACGGCAGCGTAGCTCGCGGTGTGTGCGTTGCTAACGAGCAGGGTTACTTAACCGACATTGCCGAGCGGCTGCGTATTGAAAAATACGAAGGCGGTATCCATTTTACCGAGGATGACGGCGCAACCTGGACGGACCTGCCTGCAGACACCATCGTATCTATGAATATGTGGGGCTTTACCCCCGGCTTCTTGGAAAAATTAGAGGCCGGTTTCCCCGCATTCCTCACAAATGCTGTTCCCGCCAACCCCCCCAAGGCAGAATATTTGCTGCCCAGAAGTGTGGATACCCTGCTAAAGGAGGGTGTCGCCTCTGTAAAGGTTTTAACCTCCAGCGATAAGTGGTATGGCGTGACCTATGCCCAGGATAAGCCTGTGGTGGTGGCTGCCCTTGCAGAGTTTACCAAGGCAGGCAAATACCCCGATGGTCTTTGGAAATAAGAACGGAGCATTTTTATGAAGGAAACATTTCTTCTCGGTGTTGCCGGCGAGGTGATTTCGCCGGAGCTGGGCACACCCCTTTACGGCTATGCATTTCACCGCCCGGCAAGAGCGGTTGCTGACGATCTTTGGGTCAAAGCTATTGCGGTTTCCCAAGGAGATATTCAGGGCATTCTCATCAGTGCCGATGTGGTAAGCATCAGCAACGAGCTGACCCAAACCCTGCGCCAAAAGATTTCCGCAGAGACCGGCGTTCCCGAAATGCACATTTCCATTTCCGCTACCCATACCCATTCCGGCCCGGCTATGAAATCCGCCGCCGGCTGGGGCACAGCCAACAATGCCTATCTCACCGATTGCTTCATTCCCAAAACCATCAAAGCCGCCAAAGCTGCATTTGGTGCTATGGTACCCGCCGTGATGGGCGTAGGAACCACCCAAAGCAAGGTAGGTGTCAACCGCCGGGAACAAATGGAAGATGGCACAATCCTGTTGGGCCAAAACCCCTACGGCATCTTTGACCCCACAATGACTGTCATTAGTTTCGCAACTCCGGAGGGCAAACCCATTGCCAACCTGATTCATTACGGCTGCCACGGCACTGCCGCCGGACGAAATCCCGATATCACAAGAGACTGGCCCGGCTTTATGGTGGACGGTCTGGAACGGGAAACCGGCGCAACTACCCTGTTCTTGAACGGCGCAGAGGGCGATGTGGGTCCCCGCCTGTCTAACGGGCAAACCACCGGTGATACCCAGGACTTCAGTGTTGTCACAGAGCCCACCGGTGACATTAGTTATGCCCGGGAAATCGGCACGGTGGCTGCGGTGGATGCCATTACCGCTTTCCGCAACATCAAAGGCTATGCCGATGTGGATTTCCGCTTGGTCACCGGCAGCCTGAAGCTGCCCTATGACCCCCAGTATCCCTACGAAGAAGCCAAAGAAAAGCTGGCAGAGCTCAACAGCAAGGAAAAACTGGTGCAGGTAGAACTGCGGCAACAGGGCAATCTTACCACCATTGTGGATATGTACGAAAATGGACAGTCCTTCGAGACCCATATGACACTTCCCCAAACACTGTTTGCCTTTAACAGCGTTTTGATTGTTCCCTTCGCTTTTGAAATGTTCAGCGAAATCACTTTGCGGCTGCGTCAGTACAGTCCTTTCGTCCACACCTTGGGCCTTTGTAACACCAACGGCTCCAATTTCTATCTTCCCACCCGTGACCAGATGGTACGGGGCGGCTATGAGGTAGAAATTTTCCGTTACGGCAACATCTACAAGCTAACCGACGATGCCGACGACCGCATCATTCAGGAAAACCTGAGGCTGATTAAAAAGTTCAATCACTACACCGTGCAAAAGAAGCACCGCTTCACCCACGGCTAATAAGACACAAAAGACCGCCCTGAGCAAAATTGCTCAGGGCGGTAAAATATTTATAGCGTTTCCCGGATTATTGGGAAATATCAGGCGCAATGCACAAGCCCAGCAGCAGATAGGCGGTATCCAGCTCCTCTATATAGGAGGTGGTCATTGCCAGGCAGTACTGGGGCGGCCACCCCCGCTCTGTGTATAGCTGCCAGGATTTTGTATCCTTCAGCTCGTTCATAAAGTCCTTGATGGAAGCATCAGCAACCCGGTTCAGGTCCCAGCGAATTTCCTTTTTCAGGCTTTCCTTCCCCAGCATTTCCTGCAGCTGCGTCTCGGTCATTTCAAAAATGGCAATGTCTGCGCCCTGTGTATCTGCCCTGGTATCCTGTCCGATGGCACTTCCCAGCTTTTTTGCAACCTGCAGGATTTCTTTTGCGGCAGTCTCCGGCGCGCTTTGGTATTCTGCACGGTAGTTCACACGGATAATTTTCTGCACAGAAATATTGACCATCAACCAAACCCGGAAGGTTACCCCAGCATACTCCACAGTCAAGGGTGTTTTATACTCAATGCGGAGTCCATCATAGGGTTCTACCTCCTCTGCCTGCCAGCCCATTTTTGCTATGGCTTCTTCCACTGTGCAGCCAATCAGCTGAGATAACTTTTCGTATTCGGGCAGCTCAGAAATATTCTTGGGGGACGCTTTACTGCCCGCCCCGGCACAGCCGGTACACAGCAATGCAACCGCCAAAATTAAGCCCACAATTCTTCTAATGTACTGTTTCATATTATCGTCTCCTTTTTCCCACAAAGTGTCTTCACCCTATAAGGTCGATTTTTTCACCAAATATTGCACAATAGCAGGCGTTATTAAAAAGAACACGTCTAAAAAAGCGCCGCATCGGATGATGCGGCGCTTTTGGGTTATGTCGTTAGATTACAGCAGCTCGGCGAAGTGCTTGATGGTGCGGACCATCTGAGAAACGTAGGAGTTCTCGTTGTCGTACCAGGAAACAACCTGAACCTGGGTCTTGCCGTCGGGCAGCTTGCAGACCATGGTCTGAGTTGCATCGAACAGGGAGCCGTAACGCATACCGATAACATCGGAAGAAACGATCTCGTCGGTGTTGTAGCCGAAGGACTCGGTAGCAGCAGCCTTCATAGCAGCGTTGATCTCCTCAACGGTCACTTCCTTAGCGCAAACAGCGTTCAGGATGGTGGTGGAACCGGTGGGAGTGGGGATACGCTGTGCAGCGCCGATCAGCTTGCCGTTCAGCTCGGGGATAACCAGGCCGATAGCCTTAGCAGCACCGGTGGAGTTGGGAACGATGTTCACAGCACCAGCTCTGGAACGACGCAGGTCGCCCTTGCGCTGAGGACCGTCCAGGATCATCTGGTCGCCGGTGTAAGCGTGGATGGTGCACATAATGCCGGACTCGATAGCAGCCAGGTCGTTCAGAGCCTTAGCCATGGGAGCCAAGCAGTTGGTGGTGCAGGAAGCAGCAGAGATGATGTTGTCTTCCTTGGTCAGGGTGTTGTGGTTAACATTGTAAACGATGGTGGGCAGGTCGTTGCCAGCGGGAGCAGAGATAAC
>JAZRHG010000074.1:0-11013 GCA_045644625.1 Faecousia sp. | reverse complement strand
AGCCATGCCGATCACCAGACTCAGCGGCAGGGCATATTCGGAAAGCCACTTCATCTTGGGCAGCTTGATCAGCAGGCCGCAGATGAGCATCACAAAGGCGGCCACGCCCATGACGCACACGGGGATCAGGCCGGAGGTGGCGGAAACCGCAACCGTGGTGGTCACGCCGTCCACCGTCTGCTCCACGAAACGGGCAGCGGGATTCCAAAGGCGGCTTACATCGCCGAATACGAAACCCAGGAAGGCGGCGATCATGCCCAGGAACAGCGCGCTCTGGAAAATGCCGGACCACTTTTCGTCCCGGTTCTTCATGCCGTCCAGCACACCTTGAACCCGCTTGCCCAGGATGGGCATCAGCCAGATGCCCAGCAGAATGCTGATAGTCATAACCAGCAGCACGCTAATATACTGCTGTGCGGTCAGCGGAGTGGAGGAGCCCAGACTCTGGCCCATGGCAGCCAGGGTATTGTTGGCGGCCACGGTCTCATAGCTCATAGAGCCAACCACGCTCAGGCGCAGCCAGGGCATGGGGATACCCAGCTTGCGGGAGAGGGTCATGACCCTGATGACGATGGCCACCGCCGGGGCGATGGTGAAAACAGCGGCGGAAATGATGGTCTTTTTGACCTTTGTCATATCCATGCCCAGAGCTTTGCTGCGGCGGTATGCCTTCACCAGGAAGAACACCGATTGCGCCAGCACCGCGGCAATCAGAAAGCCTGCCATAATATACAGCAGGGGATGGTTTACATGAAATTCCATAATCCAACCTCCTAAAATATGTAGATAAAACCATTATAACACAAAAAAATCCCAATACAAGACAAGAGTTGGGAATTGACAGTTTAGAGTTGATAATTTATCGACTTCCATCCGCAGAAACCTAAAACCCACGTCATTGCGAGGATCGTCCAAAACGGGGACCCCGCAAAGGCAATTGGCCTTTGTGGGGAGAGGAGAAGCCAAGATACAGGCGGTATTTTCCGTTTACGGAAAATATAGCGGTGTATCTTGTGCTTCGACGAAATGACATGCGCACAGGTGGCCGGGTTCTATTTCCCGCAATGGGGGAACAACCTCCGGGCAGATGTCCATTTTGTGGGGGCAGCGGGTATGAAAGGGGCAACCGGAGGGCGGATTTGCGGGGGAGGGCAGATTTCCCTGCAGCACAATTCTGTTCCCCTTTTTCTTAGGGTCGGGAACGGGGATTGCGGAGAGCAAAGCTTTGGTGTAGGGGTGCAGAGGATTATCGTAGACCTGCTCCGTGGTGCCTTGCTCCACGATTTTTCCCAGATACATCACCGCCACATTGTGGCAAATATGCTCCACCACCGACAAATCGTGGGAGATGAACAGGTAGGTGATGCCGTACTGCTGCTGCAAGTCCTGCAGCAAATTCACAATCTGCGCCTGCACTGACACATCCAGCGCCGACACCGGCTCATCACACAGGATAAATTCCGGGCGCAACGCCAGCGCCCGGGCAATACAGATTCGCTGCCGCTGACCGCCAGAAAATTCGTGGGGGTAGCGGTTTTTTTGATAGCTTTGCAGTCCGCAGATGTGCATAATGTGGTCTATGTGGTCCTGCAATTCGCCTTTTGGCACAAGACGATGCTCCCGCACCGCTTCTGCGATAATCTCCCCCACCGGCAAACGGGGGGAGAGACTGGAGAAGGGGTCCTGGAACACAATTTGCATTTTGGGGCGCAACGCGCGGAGCTGCCGCGGGGGCAAGCGGTAGATGTCCTGTCCCTGAAACAGCACCTGACCGGCAGTTAAATCGCCGCCTAAGCGCAAAAGCATCCGTCCGGTGGTGGACTTGCCGCAGCCGGATTCCCCTACAAGCCCCATTGTGGTGCCTTTTTGGATGCAAAGGCTGACTCCGTCCACCGCTTTGACTACCCCGGCTTTACCGGGGTAGTATTTTTTAAGGTCTGTTGCCTGTATGATTTTCTCCACAGCCTACCTCCTTATAGCAACTGACAGTGTGGGTGGGGGAAAGGGAGATTTCCACGGGGTAGTCTCCCTGACAAGCATCACTTGCGTGGGAGCAGCGGTCCATAAAGTAGCAATGGGGCGGCAGCTCCACGGGATTTGGCACGACACCTTCAATGGCAAAAAGCCGGTCCTGCTTTTTGCCCACCACCGGCTTTGCCGCCATAAGCGCAATGGTATAAGGGTGGGCTGGGTGGTAGAAAATTTCCTCTGCCGTGCCTTTTTCCACCACGCGACCGGCATACATCACCACCACCAAATCCGCAACCTCCGCCACAACCCCCAAATCGTGGGTAATCAGCAGCACACTGCTGTTAAGTTTCCGGTTTAAGTCCTTGAGCAGGTCCAGGATTTGCGCCTGAATGGTCACATCCAAAGCGGTGGTGGGCTCGTCAGCAATGAGCAGCCTGGGGTTGCAGGCAAGGGCAATGCCAATCATAATCCGCTGCCGCATACCCCCGGAAAGCTGATGGGGGTAGAGCTTATACACGCCGAGGGGGTTTGCGATGCCCACCAAACGGAGAATTTCCAAAGTGCGGTTTTGAATTTCTTGCTTTGTACGGTAACGGCTGTCGTGGAGGGCAATAACCTCGTCGATTTGCTTGCCCACAGTCAGCACCGGATTGAGGGCGGTCATAGGCTCCTGAAACACCATTGACAGCACATTTCCTCTCAGTTCTTGCAGCTTTATCTGGGGGGTGCGGGCAAGGTCATAGGCATAATCGCCCAAATTCAGGCGAATACTGCCGCCCGCGATTTTTCCCTGTGGATGGGGCAGCAGACCCATAATAGAAAGGGAAGTGACGCTTTTTCCGCAGCCGGATTCGCCTACCAAGCCTACAATTTTGCCGGCAGGCACAGAAAAACTGACATTGTCGGCGGCGCGTACCACGCCACTGTCGGTGTGAAACTGCACCTGCAGGTCTTGAATTTCCAGCACGTTTTGCGGATTTTCCATTTGGGTGCGATAGCTGCTTTCCGGAATTCTATTTGCCATAGGCAGCCTCCTATCGTTTCATTTTCGGGTCGAAGGCGTCCCGCAGTCCGTCGCCCACAAAGTTAAAGCCCAGCACCGACACCACAAGGCAAATACCTGCCGGCAGCCACACAAAGGGGTAGGAGGTCAGCACGTGGGCATTTGCCACATCGTTCATAATGTTGCCCCAAGAGGCAAAGGGAAATTTGACCCCCAGCCCCAAAAAGGACAGGGTTGCCTCGGTTAAAATGGTGGAGCCCAAGCTCATAGTGGCGGAGACAATCAGCTGGGGGATGACATTGGGAATCAGGTGACGGAAAATCCGGCGGGCGGCGGGAATACCGGCGGCTTCCGCGGCAGTCATAAATTCCTGCTCCCGCAGAGAGAGGATTTGTCCCCGCACCAGCCGCGCCAGTGAGGGCCAGCCTAAAAAACCCAAGGTCAGCATAAGCAGCAGCATACGGATTTGGGGGTCTACCCGCATGGTGTCTAAGGTTGCGCCTAAAATAATCAGCAGTGGCGTGGTGGGAACGCAGTAGAAAATATCCACCAGCCGCATAATCAAACTGTCCAAAAAGCCGCCGAAATATCCGGCAACGCCACCGAAGGTGACACCCAGCCCCGCAGAGAGCAGCACCACCACAAAGCCGATGGTGAGAGAAACACGCCCACCGTACATTAAGCGGGTGAGCATATCCATTCCATTTTTGTCGGTGCCCAAAAGGTGGGCTTTGGAGGGGGGCGCGTAGGCGTCCCACACCCGTGTTTCCGTCTCCTCCCCAATGGAATACACACCGGTGGACGGGGCGTAGCGGATGAAAAACTGGCGGCCATCAAAGGAAAAACGCTCTGCATTTTCTTCAATTGCCGTTTGACAGGCAAGGAGAAAGTCCTGTCCAAAGGAAGTGCCGCCTATGAGCAGAGGGCTGATGTGGCACAGAAGGTGATCCCCAAAATATACATCCTGCCCCCGAATGGCATAGACCTTTTCTTCGGAAACAAACTCCGGAAGTCCTGCCCCGTAAGCGGTGAGGGCATCCCGGGTAAAGGCATAGCCGGCTGCGGGATAGAGTAGGTTTTTGCTGGCGATGGCTCTCTGGGTGTTACCCTCCCAAAGGGCGTATAGGTCCTGCCCCAAAAAGGTGATGGAATAGGAAACGCCACCGTAGGAAAAGTGATCTTCCTTGCCGATAAACCGGACAAACTGGGCTTGCAAAATCGGGTCTAAGGGGGCGTTTTCCGGCGCAAAAATCCGATAGTCTGTGTTTTGCCGCAGAGTCGCCACCTCTTTTTCCTGATTTTCCTGCCGGTAGAATACCTGTGACTGGGAATAGGGGGTGAGAACACCGCCTAAAAAGGAAAATAAAAACATAAAAGCAAGGATGCAAAGTCCGGTGAGGGCAAGACGGTTGCGCAAAAAACGGCGGGCGGTAAGCTGCCCGGGGGAAAGGTGCTTAAGCTTCTTCATATTGCCCTCCTTACCCGGGGGTCTACCAGACAGTAGGCAATGTCCGACAGGAGGTTACCCAGCAATGTCAGCACCGCCAAAAAGGTCAGGTAGAACATCGAAAAGGGAATGTCACCGGCAATCATCGCCTGATAGGCGGTGTAGCCGATGCCGGGAATGGCAAAGAGGGTCTCGGTAATCAGCGAGCCTGCAAACAGACCCGGCAGACTTCCGCCGATGATGGTGACCAGAGGAATGAGGGTGTTGCGAAAACCGTGGAAAAACACCACCCGGCGCTCGCGCATACCCTTGGCTCTTGCGGTGCGGATATAGTCGGCAGAAAGGACTTCCAGCATATTGGTGCGGGTGTAGCGCATCAGCGAGCCCACAGATACCGTAACCAGCGTGACAATGGGCAGCACCAAATGCTTTGCCATATCCAAAAACTGCCCCCACCGACTTAAGCTTTGAAAGTCACGCCCCACCAGTCCGTACAGGTCAAACCAGCCAAGTTTTACGCTGAAAATCAGCTTTAACAAGGTGGCAAAAAAGAAGGTAGGCAGGGAGATACCCAAAAGCGCACCGGTGGTGATGAGATAATCTGCCGGGCGGTACTGGTGGCGGGCGGCATAAATGCCCAAAGCCGTGGCAATCACCAGCTCCAGCACTAAGGCAATGCTGCCCATAACCAAGGATACCCCAATGACCTGGGAGAATTTTTCCGTCACGGGAACGGCATACTTCCAGCTGTCGCCAAAGTTACCCCGCAGCATACTCATAAGCTGAATAAAAAACCCCTCCAAAATGCCTTTGTCCAGGCCGTACTGGGCGCTCAGCTGCTGCACCCATTCCTCATAGGGCTTTGCCCCCGGCGCCTGGGAAAGCTGCAGCGCCATCGTCTGTACATAGGAGGCGGGCAGCAGCCGCATCAGCGCGTAAATGAGGAACATCACCACCAGCAAAATACCGGCGCTGACAAGCAGCCGCTTGCAAAGATATTTTCCCATTGCTACCTCATTTCTAACTTTTCAATGTCATTTTCCCAGCCCCAGAAGGTGGTGATGTCTGGCGTAAGGGAGTCCAAATTCACCCGCTGGGCGGAAAAAAGCAGCACATTTTGCCGTTGGTACATAGGGATTTCCACGCCCCAGTCGGCAATGATTTCCAAACACTGGCGGTACAAAAGCTTGCGGTAGGCCTGGTCGGTGGACTGGCGGGCAAGCAAAATCAGCTCGTCCAATTTGGGGTCTTTCAGATGGTAGGATTTTTCGTTGGAGCTGCCCTGGGAGTGGTAAATCTGATACATATCCGGGTCGCTGGAGGCGCCCCAAGCCATGGCAAACAGCTCTGCCGTGCCGGAATTGACCGCGGCGGACAGCTGAGAGAAATTGGAAATGTCTGTGATAATCAGGTCGATGCCAATTTGTTTCAGGCTATCCGAAGCCATACTTAAGCACATAAAGGTGGGGTGGTCCCCGGTGCCGCCGGCGCCGATGAGCACCTCGTATTGGAGCGCTGCGCCTGCGGGGGCGGCAACGGCTTTGCCGTCTTCGATGGTGTAGCCCGCACTTTCTAAATACCCAAGGGCAGCGGTTTTTGCAGCATCATAGCGCTGCTGGGGAGACATATCTGCAGAATAAATGGGGCTTCCGGACACATCTAACGAGAATGCCTCCCGATAGTTTTCGTCGGTGGGACGGGGGGCTGCCCAGGAGGTGTCGGAGATGGGGTAGTGAATCACATCGGCATACTTGCCGTAGTAGGAATCAACCGCCACATCCCGATAGACCGCAATCACGGTGGCAAGGGCTTTTCGCAGGTTTTTGGAAGCCTCCGAGCCGATTTCACCGCCGACACTTACATTTTTGGCGTGGATGCCCACATAGCCGTAACCTAAATTGGACACCATTCGGGTGTCAATGACGGCGTTTTGGGCGTTGGCTTTGTCGATGGCTTTGGCGGTTTCCGGAGAGTAGGCAGGCTCGGTGATATCCAACGTGCCTGCCACCATTCCGGAGACTTTGTCCGCATCCTGCCCCTCCTGAAACTGGATATATTCGATGTTCGGCTTGCCCTTCCAGTAGTGCTCGTTGGCCTGCAGGGTGACAACACCGCCGGTGTAGCTGACGA
Organism: Faecousia sp.; assembly: GCA_045644625.1. Classification (GTDB taxonomy): domain Bacteria; phylum Bacillota; class Clostridia; order Oscillospirales; family Oscillospiraceae; genus Faecousia. Next base: position 4,462 of record JAZRHG010000074.1, on the reverse strand, counting down.
ACTTGTAAGGTCCGCCACCCACCGGCTTGGTGGTGACGGCTTTGACGGCAGATAAATCTCCCTTGGGGAAGCCGAACATATGGTCTTCATAATCGTAAAGGGCTTCGCTGCCGTAGTAGTGCAGCGGAACTACGGCGGTGGAGAGATTATAGATGGCGGTGGCGGAAACCTCGGTGAGCACAATCCGCAGGCTGTTTTCGCCGGTTTTTTGAATGCCGGAAATGTGGGTTGCATCTCCTTCCCGGTAGTCCTGAAGCCCCATAATGGGCAGGGAATATAGGGTCATAATCCCGTCATAGCTGGGGTCTAAGGGCACATACAAAGAGAAAATCACATCGTCAATGTCCACCACCGTGCCGTCGGAAAACCGCACGCCTTCTTTTAGCCGAATGTCATAAAAGACTGTGCCGTCTTCGTTTTCTGTGATGGCGCAGTCGGCAATGCCCCGGTAGGTGTAGTCGGTGCCGTTATAGGGGCGGGTTTCCCCTTCGATTCCCCGCAGCACCACCGCGCCCTCCCGGTCTGTGCCCAAAAGGGGCAGCTGCACCAGGGTGTTAATATCGTTTTCATAGGCGTTTGTGTAGAAAAACGGGGAGAATTTCCCGTCAAAATTCAGTGTGCCCACCACCAGGGTGTCCCGTGTCTGGGGTGTGGGTGCAGGCTTGGAACAGCCGGATAGAAGCATAAGCGCCAAAACTGCAACGAGCAGTTTGCAAAATTTGTTTTTCATAGGTACACCTCCCAATATACCTATAATATGAGGCAGAAAAAGGTGTTTTATCCAATGAAAAAAATTCTTGAAAAAACGCTAAGATACTGTATAATAAAATCAGGAAAGTATGAAAAGGAGGAATGGGAATGAAACGGTTTGCTGCGTGTTTGCTGGCGCTGGTGTTGGTGTTTTCTTTGACGCCGGGCGTCTTTGCCCAGACAGAAGGGCAAAATGCCGGAGGTTATGATTTTGACACGGAAAATCCCGGCGTGGACTATGATGATATGAATGTGGAGAATTTTACATATACCGTGGTGGATGGGGAAGCCGTGATTACCAAATATACCGGCATTGGCGGCGATGTGACCATTCCCGAAACCCTGCGTATCTATCCGGTGACTGCCATTGAAGTATATGCGTTTATTGATTGCGATACCTTGACCTCTGTGACCATTCCCGACGGGGTGCGCGACATTGGCAGCTTTGCGTTCTCTGGCTGCGACAATCTGACCGGTATTTGGGTCAGTGAGGGCAATGCAAATTACGCCAGTGACGAAAAAGGCGCGCTGCTGAACAAAGAGAAGACAGAGCTGTTTCGGGTACCCCAGGCAATTGCCGGCAGCTATACCATCCCGGATAGTGTTATCGGCATCTATGATGCTGCGTTTGATTTTTGCACCAATCTGACATCGGTGACCATTCCCAATGGTGTCACGACTATTGGCTACAGTGTGTTTAATGGCTGCGTCGGTCTGCGCAACGTGATGATCCCTGACAGCGTCACGGTGATTAGGGATTCTGTGTTCGAAGCTTGCAGCAGTCTGACGGGAATTTGGGTCAGTGAAGGCAATGCCTGTTACAGCAGTGACGAAGCCGGTGTGCTTTTTAATAAACATAAGACAGAACTTATGCAAGCACCGCGAAAGGGCATTGTTGGGAATTATACTATCCCGGACAGCGTCATAACCATTGGCCGCCGCGCGTTTGTGGAGTGTACGGAACTAACCGGCGTGACTATTCCGGATAGCGTTACGACGATTGGTGATAGCGCATTTATGGGGTGTACGGAACTAACCGGCGTGACTATTCCGGATAGCGTTATGACGATTGGTGATAGCGCATTTTATAGTTGCTACAGGCTATCCAATGTGGTGATTCCGGACGGCATTACCAGTATCAAACCCGGCGCTTTTCTGCAATGCTACGATTTGACTTCTGTGACTATTCCGGATAGCGTTACCAATATCGGCAATGAGGCGTTTTATGGATGCCGAAATTTGCGCAAGGTATATTACGCCGGCACCCAGACCCAGTGGGATGCCATTGACATTCAGGATGATAATGGGTACTTGCTGGAGGCGGCTATCCATTATAATCACGGACCGGAGCACAGCTATACCCCCAAAGTGACTGCGCCCACCTGCACTGCTCAGGGCTTTACAACGTACACCTGCTCTTGCGGCGATACTTACAAAGCAAACTATGTCAGCGCCAGTGCCCACAGTTATGATGCAGGCAAGGTGACCGTGGCGGCAACCTGCAAGGCAGCGGGCGTTAAGACCTATACCTGCAAGAACTGCAGCGGAACGAAAACGGCTGCCATTGCCAAGCTGACCACCCATACATACAGCAACAGCTGCGACACGGCTTGTAATGTATGTAACGCCAAGCGGACCATTACCCACAGCTACAAGACTTTCGTCACAAAGGCGACACTTACCGCCAATGGCAAATCTGTGAAGAAGTGTGCGGTTTGCGGCACTGTGGCAAGCACAACCACCATCCCATACGTGTGGTCGGTTAAGCTCTCTGCCACCGCTTACACCTATGACGGCAAGGCAAAAACGCCCACAGTCACAGTGAAGGATTCCACAGGTAAGGTGCTGACAAAGAATGTGGATTACACCGCAACCTATGCCAGCGGCAGAACAAATGCGGGTACGTATAAGGTTGTCATTACGTTGAAGGGCAACTACACCGGCACCAAGGCCTTGAGTTTCAAGATTAACCCCGCGAGCGCTTCCAAGTGCTCTATAAAGCTGTATGCAACCAGCTATTCCTACACCGGCAAGGCAAAATCGCCCACAGTGATTGCCAAGAATGCAGCAGGCAAGACCCTGAAGAAGGGCGTAGATTACACGGTGACTTACGCCAGCGGCAGAACCAAGGTGGGCACCTATGGTGTCACCATTAAGATGATTGGCAACTACACCGGCACCAAGACTCTGACATTTAACATTGTTAAGGCAAAGATTTCCACCTGTACGGTGAAGCTCTCCGCCACCTCTTACACGTATAACGCCAAGACAAAGACGCCAACTGTTACGGTAAAGAGTGCAGCAGGCAAGACCTTGAAGAAGGGCACGGATTACACCGTTTCTTATGCCAGCGGACGTAAGGCGGTGGGTACTTACAAGGTTGTCATCAAGATGCGGGGCAATTTCACCGGCTCCAAGACCTTAACCTTCAAAATTGTGCCCAAGGCAGCAAGCATCAATAAGCTGACGGCGAAGAGTAAGGCAATCCTTGTCAAGCTGAACCGCGTGACCACCCAGAGCACCGGTTATGAGATTCAGTACAGCACCAGCAGCAAATTCACATCGGCTAAGACAGTCACTGTCACCAGCTACAAGACAAGCAGCAAGACCGTTTCGGGCCTGAAGAAAGGCAAGAAATACTATGTGCGGGTGCGTACTTACAAAACCGTTGACGGCAAGAAGTATTACTCCAGCTGGAGCGCTTACAAGTCCGTCAAGACGAAATAAACTAAAAGCCGCAGGCGACAAACGCCTGCGGCTTTCTTTTGGGTACAGAAAACCCCCGTCAAGGAAATCTTGACGGGGGTTTGGTTTGTGTAATTACTTGGAAGCGCCGGCGATCTGTGCGGCAACTTCAGCAGCGAAGTCTTCTTCCTTCTTCTCAATGCCCTCGCCCTTAATGTAGTGCAGAGCATCGACGAACTTCACATTGCCGCCCAGCTTCTTGGCTGCGTCAGCAATGTAGCCGGCAACGTCGCCCTTATAGAGGTCGGAACGGACGAAGTCCTGCTGCAGCAGGCAGCTTTCCTTGTAGAAAGCAGCAATCTTACCGGCAGCGATCTTTTCCTTCACCTGAGCGGGCTTGGAAGCCATCTTGGGATCGTTGTCCATCAGAGCAATCTGAACAGCCAGCTCCTTGTCAACATCCTCCTGAGGCACCTGTGCCTTATCCCAGTACTTGGGGTTCATAGCAGCAATCTGCATTGCCACGTTCTTGCCGATTTCGGTTGCGTCCACGTCAGCTTCCAGGTTTACCAGAACGCCGTGGGTGCCGCCCATGTGCACATAAGCAACGGAAGTGTTGGCAGCGAAACGGTCGAAACGGCGGATTTGCATATTCTCGCCGATGGACATAACCAGCTCCTGCATCTTCTCGGTGACAGTCAGGTTGGTGCCGGGGTAGGTGCAAGCCTTCAGTGCTTCCACATCCGCGGGAGCGTCCTTGGCAACGATTTCGGCCAGGCTCTTCACCAGGTCCATAAACTTGTCGGTCTTAGCAGCGAAGTCGGTCTCGGAGTTTACCTCGATCACAACGCCCACGCCGTCGATAACGGTAGCATAAGCCAGACCCTCAGCAGCAATACGGCCAGCCTTCTTGGCAGCCTTTGCCAGGCCCTTCTCACGCAGCCAGTCAACAGCCTTGTCCATATCACCGTCGGTAGCGGTCAGGGCTGCCTTGCAGTCCATCATACCAACGTTGGTCATTTCACGC
>JAZRHG010000073.1:0-23595 GCA_045644625.1 Faecousia sp. | reverse complement strand
GCGTAAACAGAGCAATTCAGCCGCCCGATGACCGGACATACTCCGCAGAAGTTACCGTCTTTTGACGCAATCTCCTGCATCATCGCAGTGCGCAGCGCAGACTTCGCCTACACGCGCTCGATTATCTTAACACGCACGGCTGCGTTTGTCAAGACATTTTTCACAAATTTTTTAACTTTTTTTCGTGCAAAACGCAGAAAAACAACTGTCCGCTTTCAATGGACAATGGACAGTTGACAATTGACAATTGACAATTATGGTGTCGGCTTTGCCAACGATTTAAAATAGAAGATACATTGTTCTATGTTTCTGTGTATTCGCTTTCAACAGGAATGCAAATTATCTTTTCTCCGGGGTGGATTTCCTCCCAGGCTGTCTCTATTGCTTTTATCAGCTTTTTGATTTCTCTGCGCGGCGTTCCTTTTTTATAAGCGAAAAGTTTGATTTTTATATTCTCTTTCATATTTCGTCCCTCCTTGCTTTTATTGTCTTATACTTATGGAATTATATCAAGCATAATCGGTCGACATTTTTCGACAAATTTATATACTTACGGAATTATATAATATTGCGGTGCTTTCCATTAAAATATAATTACTTAATTATATAAGCAGAAGGAGGTGTCGCAGATGAAGTATTCCGATGCCCAGAAAGAAGCCACCGCACGATACAACAAAAAAGCTTATGACCGCATCGATGTTGTGGTTAAGAAAGGGCAACGGCAGGTCATTAAAGATTTTGCCGCAAGTCAGGGAAAAAGCTTAAACCGCTTTATATGCGACGCCATCGAAGAACAAATGAAGAAAGCCAAAGAAAACGAGTGAACATGCTTGGTAAAATCCAACTTTCACTCGTTTTTTATTTTCTTTTTTAATTCGTCGCGAAGCGACACTATAATTGTCAATTGTCAATTGTCAACTGTCAATTAAAAAAGCTGTCCCGAAAGACAGCCTTTTTAGAATTATCCTTTAAATCTCGGTTGGCAGGTCAAATTCACGCCCAGCCGCTTAAATACCTTTTCATCCACCTGGGATAAAATCACAGAGGAGTGCACCTCGCAGCCGCGCAGGTTGCCCAGCTGCTCCATTGCCCGCTCTGCCATAGGGTCTGTCACCGCGCAGATAGACAGCGCAATGAGCACCTCATCGGTGTGCAGTCTGGGATTGCGGTTACCCAGATGGTCTACCTTCAAATGCTGGATGGGGTCGATGACCTCCGGAGAAATCAGATGCAGCGCGTCCGGCAGCCCTGCCATTTCCTTCAGGGCATTGAGCAGCAGTGCCGCGGATGCCCCCAGCAAATCCGAGGTTTTGCCGGTGATAATTTTGCCGCTGGGCAGCTGCATCGCAGCCGCAGGCTTTCCGGTTTCCTCTGCCTTTTCCAGCGCCGCCGCAACTACCTTCCGGTCCTCTGCGGTGACCCCTGCCTTTTTCATCAGCAGCTCCATTTTGAAAACAGATTCTGCGCTGGCCTTACCCTGCTTCTCGTCACAAAGCAGGCTGTAATAACGGCGGACAATTTCCTGCCGGGAAGCTTCCCGGGCTGCGCCGTCATTCACAATGCAATTGCCCACCATATTCACGCCCATATCCGTGGGGGATTTGTAGGGACACTCCCCCAAAATCCGCTCGAACATAGCAACCAGCACAGGGAATGCCTCCACGTCACGGTTGTAGTTGACGGTAGTTTCCCCGTAAGCTTCCAGGTGGAAGGGGTCAATCATATTCACGTCAGAAAGGTCCGCCGTTGCCGCCTCATAAGCCAAATTCACCGGATGGTTCAGGGGCAAATTCCAAACCGGGAAGGTTTCAAATTTTGCATAGCCTGCCTGCACACCCCGCTTATGCTCGTGATACAGCTGGCTCATACAGGTTGCCAGCTTGCCGCTGCCGGGACCGGGAGCGGTGACCACCACCAGCTCACGGGTGGTTTCAATATAATCGTTGCGGCCATAGCCGGCATCGCTGACGATGTGGGCAATATTGGAAGGGTAGCCCTCAATATCATAGTGGTGATACACCTTCACGCCCATTGCCTCTAAGCGTGCCTGGAATGCTCTTGTGATATCCGTTGCGTGGAAACGGGTCAGCACCACAGAGCTGACATACAGACCGAAGCCCCGGAACACATCAATAAGCCGGATCACATCCCGGTCATAGGTGATGCCCAAATCGCCCCGGATTTTATTCTTCTCAATGTCGGCGGCATTGATGGCGACCACCATCTCCACCTTGTCCTTTAATTGCAGCAGCATCCGCAGCTTGCTGTCCGGCTGAAAACCGGGCAGCACACGGGAGGCGTGGTTATCGTCATAAAGCTTGCCGCCAAATTCCAGATACAGCTTGCCGCCAAACTTCTCAATCCGGTTGCGAATATGGGCTGATTGGCTCTGAATATACAGTTCATTATCAAATGCAATCGGGTTCATTCTCTTACGCCTCTTTCTTGTAACATACTATCTATTGTATCGGAAATTTATCAAAATAGCAAGAGGTATTACAGGTTTTTCACCGCTTTTTCCAGCTGCTCCATCGCCTTTTCCACAGTGCTTTTGGGGCAGGCTAGCACAATGCGCTGAAATTGCTCCGCGCCCTGGCCAAAGATACTTCCGGTATCCAGCCACAAATTCGCTTTTTCCACAATCAGCGCATCCAGCTTCTCTTTGGAAAGCCCCAGCCCGCTGCAATCCAGCCAGGCAAGATAGGTGCCCTCCGGCTCGACTAACTTGATTTGGGGAATGCGTTCTGCAAGAAATGCGCGGACATAATTTAAGTTTTCCCGCATATAGGCTTTGCATTCCTCCAGCCACTGCCCGCCTCCCTCGTATGCCGCCTGCGCCGCCACTGCGCCTAAGCGGTTGACGCCGTGGTAGGCAACAACATCCATCTCCCTTTGAAACTGCGCCCGCAGCTTTTCTCCGGGAATGATAATATCGGAAACCTGCAAGCCTGCCAAATTAAAGGTCTTGCTGGGGGCGGTGCAGACAATGGTATGCTCCGCCATTTCCGGACACGCCTTGACAAAGGGCGTATGGGGATGCTCGGGGAAGGCAAAATCACAGTGGATTTCATCGGAAATTACCGTCACTGCGTGCTTTTTACAAAGCGCGCCCAGCTTTTGCAGCTCCGGGCGTGTCCATACCCGCCCCACCGGGTTGTGGGGGCTGCAGAAAATCAGTGTCTTTACATCATTTCTGATAATCTTTTCTTCCACATCGGCAAAATCTATGGTGTAGCGTCCGTCTGCATAGCAAAGCTCGCTTTTTACAATGTTGCGTCCATTATCTTCGATAACCCGGTAAAAGGGATAATACACCGGCGGCAGCACCAGCACATTGTCGCCGGGCGCTGTGGTTGCCCGCACGGTTGCCGACAGGGCAAACACCACACCGGGGGTCTGGACAAGCCACTGCGGCTCCAATTCCCAGGCAAAGTTCCGGGAGAACCAAGCCTTCAGCGCGGAGAAATACCCCTTATTTTGAATGCTGTAGCCGAAGATGCCGTGGTCCACCGCCTTATGCAGTGCCTCCTGCACGCAATCCGGCGCCGGAAAGTCCATATCCGCCACCCAAAGGGGCAAAATATCCGCCCGGTAGCCGTGTGCTGCGGCAGTATCGTATTTGGCGCAGTCCGTGCCGCGACGTTCAATATATCTGTCAAAATTCATCGTCTTACCCTCGCCGTTTTTTATTACCATCATACAGCCTCCATCTGCTTTCGTCAAGTTGACTTTGCCGCGATTTCGTGGTAGGATAAAAGGAGAATTTTGGGGGGCATTTTATGGAAGCTTTTTCCCGCAGCGGCTTGCTGTTAGGTCAGGAAGCTATGGAGAAATTAAAAAACGCCAGAGTTGCCGTGTTTGGCTTAGGCGGTGTGGGCGGCTATGTGGTAGAGGCATTGGCCCGCACCGGTGTGGGCTATTTTGAACTTGTGGACCACGACACCATCAGCCTGACCAACATAAACCGGCAAATCCTTGCCACCCACGCCACCGTTGGAATGGCAAAAGCGGAGGCGGCAAAAAAACGGGTGCTGGATATCAATCCGGAAGCTGCGGTGATTGCCCGGCAGGAATTTTTCTCTCCGGACACGATAGCAAATTTTAATTTTGCAAGCTACAGCTATGTGGTGGATGCTATTGACACTGTCACCGGCAAGCTTGCCTTAGTCACTGCCGCCCAGGCAGCCGGTGTGCCGATTATCAGCTGCATGGGCACCGGCAATAAATTAGACCCCTCTCAGTTTCAAATCGCCGATATTTCCAAAACAAGGGTGTGTCCCTTAGCGCGGATTATGCGCAAAGAATGCGCCAAGCGGGGCATCCGGCATTTGAAAGTATTATTTTCCACCGAGGACCCCATCACCCCCTTGGAAGCAGACGAGCCCTTGCCGGAAGGTCGCAGAGCCCTCCCCGGCAGTGTGGCGTGGGTACCTTCCACAGCCGGACTAATGATCGCCGGCGAGGTTATCAAAGATATTATACGATAAAGAGGATTTTGGTTATGGACACAACGGCAAAGATTATTTCCGCCTTCAAACTGCAGGGCAGCCCCGTTTCCTGCGAGCCTTTCGGCCACGGCCGCATCAACAGCACCTACATTATTGACACCGACGGTGACAAGCGTTATGTGCTGCAGCAAATCAACAAAAACGTGTTTAAAAGCCCGGACAAGCTGATGGACAATGCCGCAGGCGTCACCGAATACCTGCGCAAGCATTCCGACGGCAAATACACCACCTTGCGCTATATGAAAGACAGGGAAACCGGCAAGTTCTATCACATTGACGAAGCCGGTGAATACTGGCGTATGTACGAATATGTCCCCGGCGCAGGTATGGATGTGATGGAGTGTGACGAGGATTTCTACCAGTGCGCCCTGGGCTTTGGCTGGTTCCAGAATATGCTGTCGGACTACCCCGCCGAAACGCTCCACGAGACCATTCCCAATTTCCACAACACCCCAGACCGCTACATAAAAATGAAAAATTCCATTGCGCAGACGTAAAGGGGCGTGTGGCAGAGGTTCAGGAAGAGCTAACGTATCTTCTTGCCAAGGAGCAGGAGGCAGGCATCATTCAGCGGGCGCTGGACAGTGGCGAAATCCCCCTGCGGGTCACCCACAATGACACCAAAATCAACAACGTGCTCATTGACCCGGACACCCATAAGGCGGTGTGCGTGCTGGACTTAGATACGGTGATGCCCGGCTCCAGTCTCTACGATTTCGGCGACGCCATTCGCTTTGGCGCTGCCACCGGCGGTGAGGACACCCCCGACCCCCGTATGATGAAATGCAACCTGCATTTGTTTGAGGTGTACACAAAAGGCTGGCTGGAGTCACTGCCCGCCCTCTCGGAAAAGGAAGTGGAGCTGCTGCCCTACGGCGCCTGGATTATGACCTTGGAGCTGGCGGTGCGTTTCCTCACCGACTACTTAGACGGCGACATTTATTTCCGGGTGAACAGTTCCGACCACAACCTGCGCCGGGCACGCAATCAGCTGTATTTAGCTATGGATATGGAGCAGAAGCTTCCCCAGATGCACCAGATCGTCAAAGAATTGAGAGGGTAATGCTATGCAGTACAAAAAAATCTCTTTTGAAATGAAACACCCGCCCAAATTAGACCCGGACTTTGTTCCCTTCGGCATTTGGGCAGATGCTTACCGCAAGGGCGCGAAAAAGCCGGTTTCCATTGCTGTGGAGCGCAACGATGGCTGCATTTCCGTGCGCAACACCTTTATCTACGGCACAGAGGAAATGTGCGATGCGGACTACCGCTATATGGAGCGGTATATGAAGTTCCTTTTGTGGTCCATTGGCGGTTTCCGGGTATACCTGCAGGGCTGCGATGAAATCGCCCATAAGCTGCAGGCGTCTTACAGCGCAACCGGCCAGCGCGCCTTTGACTCTGACTTTTTCCAAAAGCTCTATGAGCGTCCTTTGGAAATTGTTGCCTGCTGCCCGGAAGATTTCCCCGAAGCCAAGGAAAATCCCCGCCCCATCGGCGGTCACTTAAACGGCTGCCGCATCGGCTTTGATGCCGGTGGCTCCGACCGGAAGGTTTCCGCTGTCATTGACGGCGAGTGTGTGTACTCCGAGGAAGTGGTGTGGCACCCCAAGAAAAATCCCGACCCCAACTATCAGTATGAGGGCATCTTAGACAGCTTCCGCACTGCCGCCTCCAAAATGCCCCGTGTGGACGGCATCGGCGTGTCCTCTGCCGGTGTGTTCATCGGCAACGCCCCGATGATTTCCAGCATTTTCTACTGCGTGCCCAGAGAGCGCTGGGACGAGGTCAAGACCGTGTTTGACCGGGCAGCCGCTGCCATCGGCGATGTGCCTATCGTGGTTGCCAATGACGGTGATGTTTCCGCCCTGGCAGGCGCTATGGGTATGAATGTGGGCTCCATTATGGGTCTTGCAATGGGCACCAGCGAGGCAGTTGGTTATGTGGACGAAAACAAGAATGTGCTGGGCTGGATTAGCGAATTGGCTTTTGCCCCTGTGGATTTGAACGAAGATGCCATGGCAGACGAGTGGTCCACCGATGTGGGCGTGGGCTGCAAGTACTTCTCCCAGGATGCTGTCATCAAGCTTGCCCCCAAGGCTGGTATTGAAATTGACGAAACCCTGTCCCCTGCAGAAAAGCTGAAAGTGGTGCAGGCACTAATGGAAGATGATGACCCCCGGGCGCAGGCAATTTTTGAGACCATCGGCGCATACCTTGCCTACACCGTGGTGCAATACGCCCATTTCTACGAATTAAAGCATCTGATGCTATTGGGCCGGGTAATGTCCGGCAAGGGCGGCGACACCATTTTGCGTGTGTGTAAGGACATCCTTGCCGACGAGTTCCCCCGGTATGCCGCGCAAATTCAGGTGATGCTTCCCGATGAAAAAAACCGCCGCGTCGGTCAGTCCGCTGCCGCCGCAAGTCTCCCGGAGTGTTAAGCTATGTATTATAAAAACGCCAGAATTTTTACAAGTGATTTTACCTTCCAAATGGGAGGATTTGCAGTAGACGAAAACGGATATTTCCAAAATGTGCTGAGCGAAAATATCCCCGCCGATGCGGTGGACTTAAACGGTGCTACTGTCATTCCCGGCTTGGTGGATGTGCATATCCACGGCGCCATGGGTTATGACTTTTCCGACGGTGAGCCCCAGGGCGTGCAGGCAATGGCAGGCTATCTGGCAAAAGAGGGCATCACTTCCTTTGCCCCTGCCTCTATGACATTGCCCTATGAGACACTACACAAAGCCTATGCTGTTGCGAAAGACTTTTCCAAAAAAGCGCCTGAAAACTGCGCCCGCCTGATGGGCATCCATATGGAAGGTCCTTATTTCTCCGAAAAGAAAAAAGGCGCGCAGAACGGTGCGTACCTGAAAAATCCGGATTTTGCGGGCTTCAAAAAGCTGTATGACAGCTGCGATGGGCTGATTGCCATTGCCGATGTTGCACCGGAACTGCTCGGCGCGGAAGAATTTGTCCGGCAGGCAAGCGGGCTTTGCACCGTCTCCGTTGCCCACACGGATTCTGACTACGACCACGCACAGGCGGCCTTTTCCGCAGGCGCAACCCACCTGACTCACCTGTATAATGCCATGCCCGGCGTGCACCACCGCAACCCCGGTGTAATTCCCGCCGCAGTAGAAAACAAAGCTGTGCGCTCTGAGCTGATTTGCGATGGCATCCACGTCCATCCGGCATCCGTCCGATTGGCTTTTGCAATGTTTGGCGGGCAGCGGATGGTGCTGATTTCTGATGCGCTGCGGTGCTTGGGTATGCCCGAGGGAGAATATGAGCTGGGCGGTCAGCAGGTGTTTTTGCAAAACAACATTGCAAAGCTCTCTGACGGCACCATTGCCGGCGCTGCCACCAATCTGTATGACGGAATGCGCAATGCAATGGCGTTCGGTATCCCGGAAGCCGATGCTATTCGCGCAGCAAGCTACAACCCAGCCTGCGCCATTGGTGCTGAGCATAAAATCGGCTCCATCGAAAACGGCAAGCTGGCAGACTTTATCATCTGTTCCCCCGATTACACCCAAAAGCGGGTTTTCCTTGGTGGAAAAGAACTTTAGGAGATCCTTATGAACCGACTCATTGGCGACAGGGCGTTTTACAGGCGCGTTTTTGCCATCGCCCTGCCCATCATTTTGCAAAATCTCATAACCAATTTTGTGTCGATGCTGGACAACATTATGGTTGGTCAGCTTTCCACCGCCCAGATTGGCGCGGTTACCATCGCCAACAACAACCTTTTCTTCATTTTTACCCTGTGTTTGTATGGCGGCGCTGCCGGCGCGGGCATTTTCACCACCCAGTACTACGGCTCCGGTGACAACGAGGGCATTCGCCACAGCTTCCGGTTTAAGCTGATTGCCTGCCTGGCGGTTGCGCTCATTGGCTCAGGCATTTTCTTCTTTGCAGGTGAAACACTAATTTCCCAATACCTGCAAGGTGAGGGTGACCCCGCCTTGGCAGCCGAAACCCTGCGCTACTGCAAAGAATATGTGCTGATTATGCTCATCGGTATGCTCCCCTTTGCCCTGACCAACGCCTATGCCGGCACTTTGCGGGAATGCGGGCACCCCATGGTGCCAATGCTTGCCGGATTTGCAGCAATGGGTGTCAATGTCATCGGCAACTATATTTTGATTTTTGGTCACTTCGGTGCGCCGGCAATGGGTGTTACCGGCGCTGCCCTTGCCACCGTCATCTCCCGCTATGCAGAATTTTTGATTTTGGCAATCTGGACCCACACCCACAAAAAGCAATGCCCTTATGGGGTGGGACTTTACCGCAGCTTCCGCATTCCCAAGCAGCTGCTGGGCTCCATTTTCGCACGGGGCGTTTTGATCATCGTCAACGAGGGCGGTTTTGCCTTAGGCCTTGCGATGCTCAACCAAAGCTATTCTTACTGCTCTTTGGATGTGGTACCGGCGCTTAGCATTTCCACCACCTTTTACAACTTAGCCGCCGTGGCATTCCACTCTTTGGGCAACACCGTGGGCATCATCACCGGGCAAATGCTGGGCGCAAATCTTCCAAAAGAAGAAATCCGGCGGGACAACACCCGGCAAATCGCCCTGTCTATGGCATCGGGTATTCTGTTTGGTCTTTTAAGTGTTGCCTTGTCCGGCGTGTTCCCCAGCATCTACAACACCTCGGATTCGGTGCGGTATTTGGCAAAATGGATGATTATTATTGCCGGCGTGGCAATGCCCATTCAGGCATACTTCTTCCCGGTGTATTTCACCCTGCGCTCCGGCGGAAAAACCGTATCGGCTTTCGCTATTGACTGCGGCTCACTGTTTTTACTGAGCATCCCGGTTGCTTTTATCTGCAGCCGCTATACAAGCCTGTCTGTTTTGACAATTTATGCCCTGTGTCAGGGAATGGACATCGTCAAATGCGTCTTAGGCTACATTCTGATTAAAAAAGACGACTGGCTGCAAAACTTAACCGTATAAAGAAAATGCCTGTGGAAAATTCCACAGGCATTCTTTTTATTTTAAGGTGGTGCCGCTGTTGAGAACTAAGGTGCTATACAGGAACAGTACATCCTGGCCGGTAAACGCTAAGAAGTTCCCCAGCATACGGCTGTCTAAATACCGGATATCCACCAAGGTCACCGTCTTATAATCCTGCACCAGCAAGGGTGCTACAGAGCTTCCGAAGGAATCCCGGAAGATAATCAGCTCTTTTTCCGTCTTTGCGCCCGGGTTTTCAATCCGCAGCAAAGATTTTGGACCCGACAGGAATACCTCGTAGGGGTCTTTTCCGGAGAGCTTCTCCAAGTTATACACCGGGGTGTATGTCTGGGTCTCAAAGTCATATACCTGACAAGCTTTCAGTAGCTCACTTTCCAATACATACAGTTCCTCCGGCTCCATCGCCAGTGCCGCCTGCCCGTAGTAGACGCCATAAAAGGGTCTGTCCAGTTTCGTCTGGGTAAAGTCCCCTTCCTGCGGTGCCGTTACCCCCAAAGCACCGGTTAGCTTTTGGGCAACCTTCAGCAGCTTTTCCTGCCGCCAGTGGGTGTCGGTAAAGTAGTAGTCGGTGTAGTCTAAGCTGTCGGTAAGGTCCACCCTCTGGGCAAAGGGCAGCGCCTGCTCCACCTTGGAAAACAGTTTTCCGTAGTCCATAGCCGGATAGCCGTTTGCCTCTGCCAGATAATATCCCTTATCGGGAATGACCGCGGCAAACACCTTGCTGCCGGTGTCCTTAAGATAGGTTTCATACACGAAGTTCAGCCGGTTCAGGGCGTGGTCTACTTCCGCGTCATTGACCGGATAATCTAACTTAGCTGCATACCCGTCCTGGATATAAATGCCGTTATTGTCCTTTTGCCCCAACACATTGTAGTGCACGAAAGCCTTTAACCGGCGAAACAGGTCTCTTGCAGGAAACTGGTCTAAGGTGTAGTCTTCAAAGTCTGTGACAAATTTGCCGGACAGCAAATTATCTGCCGTCATTGCGGGAAACTGCGCCAGTTCCCGCCGCTCTGCTTCGGACATTTCTCCTGCGGGCTTGCCCCAGGCAAACACCGTCAGTCCTGCCCACAGGGCAAGCAGTGCAAAAATGCCGATATATCGTAAATTCTTCTTCATTCTCGCACCCCCTTAAAAACGGAAATATAAGAAGGGATTGAACGAGCCGTCCACAAGATACGCGGTGCATACCAAAAGCAGCGCAATCGCCAAAACCGTTTCCAAAACAAGGCCTGTCTTTTTCCCCTCTAACTTGCCTGCCAAATGCTTCACCACAGGAGTTGCGCCAATCAGCGCAACAAGGAACAAAAGCCCGTAGCTTCTGAGGAAATACAGGGTTTCTGCGCTGACAAAGGGCACACCGCCAAAGCCAAACATTCCGCCAATGTCGGAAACTGCCTGCTTGAGATCTACCGCATTAAACAGCACAAAGCCCAAAAGCACAATGAGCAAAGTGTAAGCTCTTCGCAGCACATCCGGCAGCTTTTGTAATGCCGGCACAAACTTTTCAATGAGCAAAAATGCAGCATACAAAAGTCCCCACAGGATAAAGTTCCAGGCCGCGCCGTGCCAGAGGCCCGTGAGCATCCACACCACTAAGGTGTTAAACACCCAGCGACCACGGCGCACCCGGTTGCCTCCTAAGGGAATATACACATAATCCCGGAACCAGGAGCCTAAACTCATATGCCACCTGCGCCAGAATTCGGCAATGGACTTAGACATATAGGGATAGTTGAAGTTCTCGATAAAGTGGAAACCGAACACCCGACCCAAACCAATTGCCATATCCGAGTAGCCGGAAAAGTCAAAGTAAATATGCAGGGCAAAAGCAATGGCATATATCCAGTAGAACACCACGGACTTTTCCCCGCTTGCCCGGAACAGGTTGGTCAGCTCGCCCAGCTGGTTGGCAATGAGGATTTTCTTGCCCAGGCCGATGAGGAACCGCCGAAAACCCAGCCGCATATTTTCCCAGCTGTGGGTGCGGTCCTGAAGCTCCCGCGCCACATCCACATAGCGGACGATAGGGCCGGCAATCAGCTGGGGGAACAAGGACACATAGGCGCCAAAGCTGACAATATTCTTCTGCACCTGTGCGTTGCCCCGATACACATCGATGGTGTAGCTGAGACACTGGAAGGTGTAGAAGCTGATGCCAATGGGCAGCGCCAATTTGAGAAGGGGAATGTTTGTTCCCAAAAGGCTGTTGACATTGCCCACTAGGAAATCTGCGTACTTAAACACTGCCAAAAGCGCCAAACTGGTGACCACCGATACGGTCAGCCAAAGCTTTTTGCCTTTTTCGGTCTTGCTTTTCCCAATGGCAATGCCGCAGAAAAAGAACAGGCAAATGGTGGCAATCATCAAAAACACGTACACCGGCTCGCCCCAGGCGTAAAACACCAGGCTAAACAGCAAAAGCACTGCATTTTTTAATCCCTTGGGCACTAAAAAATAGAGTATCAGCACTGCCGGCAAAAAATAGAACAAAAAGGGGATGCTGGAAAACAGCAACCTGCTCACCTCCAAAGGCGTTTTCTAATAGTATAACACAAAAACGCAAAAAGAAAAGGGGCAGTAACCAACGGCTACCGCCCCTTACTGTGAAAAATTACTCGGTAATTGCTGCGTTGTAAGCCATCTCTGCAGTGGGATATGCAGCAGTCAGCTTTGCCTCGAAGGTGGTCATGAAGTCATTGAGACCGAACGCAAACACAACATACTCGCCGATGGTGGCAATCAGCATCTTTTCGGGCATACCGCACATCCAGCGGTTGGTGGTGATGGCAGTGTTCATAGCGTCTGCAAATGCCTTCACATCGCCCTTTACGTGGAATGCGCCGCTGGTGAAGTTGTTGAGCATCATTGCGTTGACCATAGATGCAGCATCGTCGATGTTAGCAACCTGCTCAGCAGGCACCAGCAAAGTGGTGGACAGGCCTTCGTCAGCCAAGTCGTACTTGCCGGGTGCGCCGTCAACGATGTTGTTGAAATCGCCGCCCATCACGGGGAACTTGTCGGTCTCAGCATAGCCGGCCCAAACAGTCTCCAAAATTTCCAGCGCAGTTGCAGGACCCTGCTCGTGAGCCTCGGTGGTGGCAGCAGTGCTGCCGTTGTTGCCGCAGGCAACCAGACCCATTGCTACGGTCAGAACCAGCAGCAAAGCAATCATCTTCTTCATAATTTGTTTCCTCCAAAGTAATTTCATTCGTTATTTAAGAACGCTTTTCGGCTTGCCGAAAAACGGAACTTATATCAGATGTTCCATCAGGATTTTTATTCCCAACACAATTAAAATCAGACCGCCGGCGGCCTGGGCTTTCTTTTCGAACCGGCTGCCGAACACATTGCCGATTTTCACGCCCACCGCGCTGAAGGTAAAGGTAATCACGCCGATGCAAAGCGCGGCAATCCAAATATTCACATTGCCTGCCATTGCCAGAGAAATGCCCACCGCCATCGCGTCAATGCTGGTGGCAATTGCCATCACAAGCATCGCCTTAAAGGACAGGTCTGCATTTTTATCCTCGCAGCAATCACATTCCTTGCTGAAGGCTTCCTTGAGCATATTGATGCCAATGATTGCCAAAAGTCCAAAGGCAACCCAATGGTCAAAGGCGCGGATGGCGTCGGCAAAGGTCATCGCCAGGAAAAATCCGGCAACCGGCATCAGCGCCTGAAAGCCGCCAAACCAGGCGCCGCAAATTGCGCTTTCCTTTACCGTGGCTTTTTTCATAGACAAGCCCTTACAAATGGAAACCGCAAAGGCATCCATACTCAATCCAACTGCCAAAAGCAAAAGCTCCACAAATCCCATTCTATGTTCCCCCAAAAGCAGAGGGAAGCTCAACCGCGTTAGCCCTCCGCTATCATTTTTATGATTTGCTTTTCTGTCTTTGTTTCCTCCGCACTGAAATTCCCTAATAATTTCAAGCGGAGGGTGCTATGCAGTTTTTGCAGAGCAGCTTGCCGTCAAGACAAGTAAAATTTCGAAGGGAATACCCGTTGGTATTGTCGAGGAATTTTGCGCAGTATTGGCGGCAAGAAGCCTGCAAAAACCTAACGGGCTTGGGTTTCCCTCTGCTTAAATGCCCGAGGCATTATAGCAACAACCCGGGCACTTGTCAATACATATCACAAAATGTTCAAAATTTTATAGGAATTAGCGGTAATGGTTATCCAATGCCGCAGGGGGAAGTTCCGGTTTTTGTCCCCGGGTCATAAGCCCCTGCACCGCTTCGGCAACGCTTAACTTTCCGCTTACCACCGCGTCCAGGGTTTCCACAATGGGCATCTCCACATTGTACTTTTCCTTCAGGCGCATAGCTGCAGGCAAGGCGTGCAAGCCTTCCACCACCATTCCCACCTGACGGACGGCTTCTTCTGTGGGCACACCCCGTCCAATGAGCATACCGCAGCGGTTGTTCCGGCTGTGGGGAGAGGTTGCCGTGACAATCAAATCGCCGATACCTGCCAGGCCGCCAAAGGTCTGCTCCCGGCAGCCCATTGCCATACCCAAACGGGCGATTTCCGCCATACCTCTGGTAATCAGTGCCGCTTTGGCATTGTCGCCGCAGCCGTAGCCGGTGGCAACGCCGGCGGTCAGCGCAATGACATTTTTCATTGCGCCGCAAAGCTCCACACCCTCCACATCCTCATTGGTGTAAACACGCATACAATGGCTGGAGAACACCTCCTGCACCAGTTCTGCAGCTTGAGCATCGTGGCTGGCAGAGACAATGGTGGTGGGCATATCCTTTGCCACCTCTTCTGCGTGGGTAGGACCGGACAGTGCCACCAAAGGCACTTCGGGGTTTTTGATTTCGTCAGCAATGATTTCGGTCATTGTCAGCAGAGTATCTGCCTCAATGCCCTTGGCAACGTCCACAATCACCTGCCCGGCGCCCACATAAGGCGCGGCTTTTTTTGCCGTGCTGCGGACAAAGGGGGAAGGCACGGCAAACAGGAGAATATCCATCCCCTTGCAGACTGCCTCCATATCCTTGGTGAATACAATTTCCTCCGGAATTTCCATCCCCGGCAGATTGGGGTGACGGCGGGTGACGGAAAATTCGTCAATTTCTTTTTCGATGGCAGACCACACGGTGACACTATGTCCGGATTTACTTAACATCCGTGCCAGTGCCATACCCCAGGTGCCTGCGCCCAGTACACCGATTTTTTTCATAATTTCTTCCTTACTCTGCGATGTAGGCATTTACAATCTCACCGTAATACACGGTGTGATAATCGCCTTCGTTGTGTGTGCCCTTGGCGTAATACCGGTCAAAGCAGGCCTTGTCGATAGCTGCGGGGTCCTGGTCCTGCTTGTAAATGACCTTACACTCCAATGTCAGAGGCAGCTCCAAAATGCCCGGCACAGATACCTGCGCACCGGGAACCTGTGTTAAGCCCAAGGAGGCAAACTTATCTACGTCCCGTCCGGACTTTGTGCCGCACACTGCCAAAATGTTCTTATCCACTTTACCCAGAGGCACATTGACGGTAAATTCTCCGGTTTTATCCAAAATTTCCTTGGTATAGCGGCTCTCCCGCACCAGCACCTCAAACACCGGCCGTGACCACACAACGCCGATTTTGCCCCAGCCGATGGTCATAGTGTTGGCTTTGCCTTCCAAGGCGGTGGTGAGCAAAATGCCGCCACCGATATTTTTCATAATATGTCCTGCGTAATCCCAAACGTCAATTTCACGATACATATCTCATACCTCCTATACTTTGTTCATTATATCCTTATGCAGGAAAAAAAGCAAGCATAATCAATTGACAAACTCCTTGCCAAAGCATATAATCTGTAAAATAGAAAGGCAGAGGATCGAAATGAAGAGAAAAGCATTCCGGCAGGTGCTCAAAGACACCTTGCCCGTGCTCACCGGCTACCTGTTTTTAGGCAGCGGCTTCGGCATTTTGCTGCGGGAAGCAGGCTACGGAATCGGCTGGGCATTTTTTATGGGCCTTTGTATGTTTGCAGGAAGCGGACAGTATTTGGCGGTGAGCCTGCTGGCAAGTCAGGCATCCCTCATCAGCACCGCCGTTGCCACACTGCTTGTCAACGCCCGCCATTTGTTCTACGGCATCTCCCTGATTGAAGATTATAAAGATGCCGGGGTCAAGAAAAACTATATGATTTTCGGTCTGACCGACGAGACCTATTCCCTGGTCACCCAAAATCAGCCCCCGGAGGGTATGTCCCGCCACGCCTACTGCTTCTGGGTCACCCTGTGCGACCATATTTACTGGATTTGCGGCTGCGTATTGGGCAATATTTTAGGTGCTGCGCTGCCCATCAGCTTTGAGGGTGTGGAATTTGTGTTGACGGCGCTGTTTGTGACGATGTTTGTGGAGCAATGGCTGAGTAACGCTGACCACCGCCCGGCAATCATTGGTGTTATGTCAACCGTTTTGGCGCTTTTGATTTTCGGAAAAGAGATTTTCCTCATTCCCGCAATGGTGCTGATTGCCATCCTGCTGGTAATTTCCAAAAAAACCGGAAGGAGGGCTGAAAATGCATAGTGTTTGGATCATTGTGGTTGCCGCTGTGGTGACTGCCGCCACCCGTTTTCTGCCCTTTCTCATTTTTGGCGGCGGCAAGAAAACGCCGGACATCATCCTTTACCTGGGCAAGGTGCTGCCCTACGCCATTATGGGTATGCTGGTGGTGTACTGTTTTAAGGATGTAAAATTTTTAGCCTATCCCTACGGCATTCCGGAAATTTTGGGTTGCTTAGCTGTAGCAGCTTTGCAGCTGTGGAAGCGCAATTCCCTGCTGTCCATCGGTGTGGGCACAGTATTTTATATGCTGCTGGTGCAGCTGGTATTTTAAAAGAAAATGCGATGCAGGTTTTTCTGCATCGCATTTTTATTTAGATAGAGCGGGGCCATTCGGTGATTAACAAGCCGGGAATGAGCCAAATGAGTTCATACAGGAACAGGTTTGCGGGGGTGAGCAAATGGGTTGCGCCCAAAATTGCCAGTGCCAGCATCATAGCGATGCCCAGGCCGCCGCCAACGATATGCACAATCACACCGGCCTTGGCAGAATTGTTCACACTTCTGGCGCCGGACACCGCATACGCCACAGGTCCCAGACCTTCCTCTGTCACCATCGCCAGCGCCTGCTTTTCCGGGTCGGGGGTCTTCTCCCGCAGCGCCTGCCGCTGGTCAAGCTCCGGATACACAATCCGCTTTGCGCCCAAGCCAAAGGTCTCCCGGACAAACTCCGGCGTGAGCATAAAATCACCGGCAGTCAACACGGTTTTCAGCCTTCTGCGGGAAGTCAGGGTCGCCAAACCGGCTGCCGCACCCTTTTCCTTTTCATAGTTCAGGGCAAACAAGCCGCACAGCTCCCCGTTGACGGAAAGGCATACCGCCTGGGAAATCCGGATACCCTCCGGCAGCTCTACTTCCATTTCCTTCAGAAACTTCAGGTTGCCTGCCAGCACCGTCTCTCCATTGACCACGCCGCCAACGCCGCCTTCGTAGGTCTTAAAATCTTCCACATCGTAATGTCTACCGTTGCGGCTATCCAGCAGCTGGGAGAATATGGTTGCCAGAGAGTTGCCCTCTGCCTCCATAAGCGCGGCAGCATAGGCAATCACCGTGTCCGGTTGGTGGGAGCCGAAGAATTTCACACCGTTGAGCTGTACTGTGCCCACCGGGAACAGGTCATTGTGCTCCAAGCCGAACACAGCCTTTCCGGAAAGGCCCTCCACACCCTGCCAGCCGCAGAGCACTGCGCCCAGGTTGTGGAGCTTTTTCTCCAGCACCGCCATGGGGCGGGAACGGGTAATAAACATGGATGCGGGCATTGCTGCCAGCGCCGTCACAGACGCCACCTGAATGCCGACGGCAACCCCGTGGAGCACGCCGCCAACCACGCCTACCGCCACACTCAGACCCAGGGCAATCAGCGTGTAAACCGACAACACCTTTTCAAGCTTGGAGGTGCTTTCGTAGCTGTTCATAAAGTGCTCTACCTGCGCCTCGCTGCGGACAATGCCTTTCAGGCCCTCGTAATAATCCTCTTCGGTTGCCACACTGTTGAGCCGGATTGCCTTTCGCATCGTATCCAGCTGCCCCAGTTTGGTCACCCGCTGGTGGTAAACACTCCACAAAGACATAAACACCTGCAAGCCGAAGGCGGCGCAGCAGGGTACCCGCTGCAGTGCGCCCAGGCATAAAATGCCGTCAGCGCAGCATAAAACAAAGGTAAACAGCAGCAGTGTGTTTTGGGAGAACCGTTTGCGGAACAAATCTGCCGCGCCGGCAATCAGCTGGGTGCTGCCTAAAAGCGCGCACACCAGCATCACCCAAAACTGGGAAAATACCATCAGCCGCATTCTGTTTTCCGGCACTGCACCCAGGGCGTACATCACTGTTGCAACCGCAGAAACCAGCACCAGCAAAAAGCTGAATATCAGCGCCGCCTGCAGCTTGCCTAAGCCCTGCTCGGTGAGGGCATAATACTGCTTTTCCGGGCCTGCCACCAATTGCCGCTTCAATTCCCGCAGACGGGAACGGGGGCGGAATGCAATGGGCTGGGGCGGAATATACTCAGCAATGGGCTGCTCGTATTCCGGCTCCCATTTTTCCGAGTAAGGCTCGGTAGTTTCTTCGCCAGGCGTCTGCAGCACCTGCTCGGTGTCTTCCTCGTCTAAAATCTGTTGGGCATTTCGCACCGCGCCCTGGGTCACGGGAAACTTTCCAAGACGGATAGTATCCCCCAGACGAATGGTGTCGCTGAGGCGAACGGTGTCTCCGGTGACTGCCGGGGGCGTTTGTTCTTCAGCGGGCTCTGTCTCCGGCTGAACTTCTTCCGGAAGTTCTTCTGCCTCCGTTTCCTCCTGTTGCGGCTCGCCAAATTCCCGCATAATATCGTCTAAGCTGAATTCTTCCAATTCCTGCTTTTCTAATTCTTGCTCGTCCATAGCTTACCTCCTTTGCCGAACTGCCTCGTAGAGCAAAATCGATGCTGCTGCCGAGGCGTTAAGGGAAGAGATGCTTCCTTTCATCGGAATATGCACCGTCACATCACAGTTTTTCTGCACCAGACGGCTCATTCCGTCACCTTCCGAGCCAATGACAATGGCGGTGGGTCCGGTCAGGTCCGCATCATACATGGGGATAGACCCCTCTGCGGCTGTGCCGAAAATCCAAACACCCTTTTCTTTTAATTCGTCCATAGCTGCGTTAATGTTGGTGACTCTTGCCACCTTCATATACTCCACTGCACCGGCAGAAGCCTTTGCCACCGTGGCAGTCAGACCCACACTGCGGCGCTTGGGAATAATCACGCCGTGAGCGCCGGCGCACTCGGCAGAGCGGATAATCGCGCCTAAGTTATGGGGGTCTGTCAGCTCATCGCAAATTACGATCAGGGCATTTTCCCCCCGGCTGGCAGCTTCCTCCAACAAATCGTCAATGGTAAAATACTCCCGGGCGGCGACCAGCGCAATCACACCCTGATGGGCTTTTGTGGCAGACATCATATCCAGCTTTCTTCTGTCCACCGGCACCACCACCGCGCCGGCATCCTTTGCCTGCGCCGCCAGCCGCTGCAAGCCCTTGTCGGTGTCTCCGGCAGCGATAAACACCTTGTCAATGGTTCTGCCGCTGCGCAGTGCCTCGGTCAGGGCATTTCTGCCCTCCAACTGACCTTCGTTTTCCTCTATGACCGGCTTTTCCACCCGGCGACGGTAATTATCTCTCATAGTCCTTCTCCTTCACTTTATGCAAAAAGCAAGACTTCTCATAATATTGGGCTGAGAGGACTTGAACCCAAACAGGTTTTCAGGCGCCTGCATTTCCCAATTCATCAGAAAATCCCTTGATAATACACAAAGTATTGTCTTCGTGATTTTCTTCGCCTTAGAAAATGCAGACGGCTGAAAACTGCAAAGCACCTCTCAGCGAGTAATTTTTGATTGATTTTTGGCGCAGATGACGCCGCCTTGCTGACGCAAGGCAAGAAAGATAAGGCAAAAAGCGGCAAAAAGGGCCGCTGAGAGGCTGTTTCGGTTCGAGTCCTCTCAGCCCCTATTGTAACAGATTTTTAAGCTATCTACAACTGCTATTTTCCGAAAGGAACCGGAAATTAACAGAAAATTTACGGTTTTGTAAGGTTCTTTCGTTGCACACCGGTAAAAAATATGATATTATGGGCAAAATAGTCAGGGAGGCGATATTTTGGAACAAAATCGCAATCATAACCACAAGCCCGGTGATGAGAATAAACCAAAGGTGAGTTTCTGGTTTATTTTGGTGACCGCCGTTGCTTTGATTTTAATCATCAATTCTATCTTTAATTTTGCCAAAAACAGTCAGTACACCCAGACCACCCTTTCCCAGTTTTTGGAATATAGGGAAACCAAAGCCCTTGACCAGGTGGAATTCCGGTATGACCGGATTGTGTATCTGACCAAGGAAGAGGCTGCCAAACCCGCTTCCCGGCAAAAAGCCTTTTACACCGGTCTTCCCTCCGGCACCGATACTTACGCCCTGGCGGAAGAACTTCGGGCAGAAGGTGTCATCGTCAACAAGCAAATTGTGGAGGACAATTCCACGGTGACGATGATTCTCACCTATGTGATTATGTTCGGCATTTTCTTTGGCGGCATGAGCCTCATCTCCCGCAAAATGGGCGGGGGCGGCATTATGGGCTCTGTGGGTGCCAGCCGCGCCAAGATGTATATGGAGAAAAAGACCGGTGTCACATTCGCAGATGTTGCCGGACAGGATGAGGCAAAGGAGTCTCTGCAGGAGATTATCGATTTTCTCCACAATCCCCAAAAGTACGCTGAAATCGGTGCCAAGCTGCCCAAGGGTGCGTTACTGGTGGGCTCCCCCGGCACCGGCAAGACCCTGCTTGCCAAGGCAGTTGCCGGCGAAGCCAACGTGCCATTTTTCTCCATTTCCGGTTCGGACTTTGTGGAGATGTTTGTAGGCGTTGGCGCCAGCCGTGTGCGGGATTTGTTCCAGCAGGCGGCAAAGGTAGCGCCCTGTATCATCTTCATTGATGAGATTGACGCAGTGGGTCGCTCCCGTGACGCCCGCTACGGCAGCAACACCGAGCAGGAACAAACCCTCAATCAGCTGCTGGGCGAAATTGACGGCTTTGACTCCTCCAAGGGCATTGTGTGCTTAGCCGCCACCAACCGTCCGGAAATTTTGGACAAAGCCTTGCTCCGCCCCGGCCGCTTTGACCGGAGAATTATTGTGGATAAGCCCAACCTGCAGGGAAGGCTCGATACTTTGAAGGTGCACACCCGCAAGATTAAGCTCTCCGAGGATGTGGATTTGCAGAAGCTTGCCCAGGCAACTGCCGGCGCGGTGGGTGCGGACCTGGCAAATTTGGTCAACGAAGCTGCTCTGCGGGCTGTGCGTATGGGACGGCAGGCAGTCAATCAGAATGATTTGTTGGTGTCTTTCGAGACGGTGATTGCCGGTACAGAAAAGAAAAACACCGTCTTAACCGACACGGAAAAACGGATGGTTGCCTATCACGAGGTGGGTCACGCCCTGATTGCCGCGCTGGAAAAGCACGCCCAGCCGGTTTCCAAAATCACCATCGTGCCCCACACCTCCGGCGCACTGGGCTACACGATGCAAATGCCGGAAGAGGAAAAATATCTGCAAACCTCTCAGGAGCTGCTGACCGAGCTGCAGACGCTGGTAGGCGGACGGGCAGCAGAGGAAGTGGTGTTTGGTGTGAAGACCACCGGCGCTGCCAATGACATTCAGCGGGCAACCGCCCTGGCGCGGAATATGATTACCCAGTACGGTATGAGTGACGAATTGGGACTGATGGCGCCGGCTGCGGTGCAGCACCAGTATTTAGAGGGCAATGCGTATCTGGACTGCTCTCAGGAGACCTCCGCGTTGGTGGACCGGCAGGTACAAAAGCTTTTGGCGGACTGCTACGCCCAAACCAAAAAAGCCCTGCAGGACAATCGGGAGCTTTTGGACGAAATCGCCCTTTATCTGCTCTCTAAGGAAACCATCACCGGCGACGAATTGATGGCATTTATCAACAAACCTTCTGAAAATTAATGGAAAACCCGGGTTTTTTGTAAACCCGGGTTGACTTTTGTCAAAAAGAGTATATAATACTCATATAATGAAATAGACCTATGACGTTTCCGGGAATTTTTGACCGGAAAGTGAGGACTCTCTGGAGAACACATTCAGTTGTGTGCCGAAGGTGCAAGGCCGTGGCTAATGAGAGTTAATCCCCAATAGGTTTTCAACAACCTGCAGCTCCCAATATATCAGAAAATCCCTCGATAATACACAAAGTATTATCTTCGTAATTTTCTTTATCTTGGAAACTGCAGATTGCTGAAAACGAAGTATCGCTCACCGAGAATTATTTTTGATGGGCTATTGAGGATTAACTCTCCTTAGCCTAACCGAATCTCTCAGGCAAACGGACGGAGATGCAAGGGGCAAGATTGATTACCCCGTCGGAGCAGTCCTTTGGGGGCTGCTATTTTTATTGGAATTTTCGAGAAAGAAGGAACACACTATGCTATCTAAACCCATTGACTCTATTGGCTTTGTTGCCCAGTTTGACCCGGAGCTTGCCGCAATGATGGACCGGGAATTCACCCGCCAGAAGGACGGCTTAGAGCTGATTGCTTCTGAAAACTTTGCCTCCCCCGCAGTCATTGCCGCTATGGGCTCTGTGCTCACCAACAAGTACGCCGAAGGCCTGCCCGGCAAGCGTTACTACGGCGGCTGCCACTGCGTGGACGAAGTAGAAACCCTGTGTATCGAGCGCGCCAAAAAGCTGTTCGGCGCAGAATTTGCCAACGTGCAGCCCCACTCCGGTGCGCAGGCAAATATGGCGGTGGAGCTGGCATTTTTGCAGCCCGGCGACACCCTGATGGGTATGAGCCTTGCCAACGGCGGTCACCTGACCCACGGCAGCCCCGCGAACCTGTCCGGTAAGTACTACAACGTGGTGTCCTATGACGTCAACCACGAGACCGGCCTCATCGACTACGACGAAATCCGGGACTTGGCAAAGAAAAATCAGCCCAAGCTGATGATTGCCGGTGCTTCCGCTTACCCCCGCGCCATTGATTTTAAGATTTTTGCCGACATCGCCCACGAAGTTGGCGCCATCTTTATGGTGGATATGGCGCACATTGCAGGCCTGGTTGCAGGCGGCGCCCATATGAGCCCCGTGCCTTATGCCGACGTGGTCACCACCACCACTCACAAGACTCTCCGCGGTCCTCGCGGTGGTCTGATTTTGGCAAAGGAAGAGTTTGCCAAGAAGTTAAATTCCGCCGTGTTCCCCGGCACCCAGGGCGGTCCTTTGGAGCATATCATTGCTGCTAAGGCGGTCTGCTTCAAAGAAGCGATGGACGATAGCTTCAAGACCTATGCCCAGAACATCGTGAAAAACGCCAAGGCAATGGCAGAAGGTCTGCTCTGTGAAGGCTTTGACCTGGTCACCGGCGGCACCGACAACCACCTGATGCTGGCTGACCTGCGCCCCATGAACATCACCGGTATGGAGCTGCAGCTGCGTTGTGACGAAAACCACATCACCCTGAATAAGAACGCCATCCCCGGCGACCCCCAAAAGCCCTCTATCACCAGCGGTGTCCGCGTGGGCACTGCCGCAGTGACCACCCGTGGTTTAGGCGAAGCAGAAATGAAGCAGATTGCCCACTGCATCGCTCTGACAGCTAAGGACTTTGAAGGCACCAAGGCAGAGGTGCAGGCAACCGTTGCCGAGCTGTGCCAAAAGTTCCCGATGTATATATAATTTCAGAGGGTCACAGAACCCCCAAACCGTCAAAACACAATATTAGATTGTCATTGCGAGGACGGCTGTGCCGTCCGTGGCAATCCGTTCCCAAAGCAGCTTGCTCCGCAAGGTGTTTTGACTTACTGCGCAACGCGAACCTTACCGTACCTATGTACGCCTACAGGTTCGCGTTGCTTGTCTTTGGGGCTTCTCTGACCTCTGTCAGTCTGCAAAAAGCCTCCCTCTGATGAGGGAGGTGGCAAAACGAAGTTTTGACGGAGGGAGAGAATATATCTCTCCCCCAGTCTTTTTA
>JAZRHG010000072.1:0-21293 GCA_045644625.1 Faecousia sp. | reverse complement strand
AATCCATGTATGAACGCACCAACAGATGCGTACCTATTATACACTGCGAGGCTACCATTATAATCAGCTAATCCCCATTTTCCCTCGCGGTTAATATTATAGTATCCATCTCCATAGGTGCCAACATCATCGTAGGCATCACCGTAATAGAATACATATTGAATATCTTTCATAATTTCGGTGATCTTTTCAGAAGAAAGTTCCCGCTTCTGAATCACACTATATAACGCATAGCACCTGTGAAAATCACTATTCTCACGATATCTTGTCAACAAGAACTCATAGGCAGCCACTTCATTAGGGTACACCTCAATCATTCTCTGGCCCCAACCGATAGCCAGGTCCAGTTCTTCCATCTTCACATAAAGGTTACCCACTTCCAGATGTAAATCCAGAGAATCCTTGATGGCCATTGCTGCATTGTAATTGGTGACCGCATCTACAACAATACCTTGCTCACCGTATGCTCTGGCTTGTTCTACATACATATTATACTGGTTGACTACGTCTGCACGAGTAGTAAACAACATATAGAAAGAAAGCAAGAGGCATACTGCCAACACAATCGGTGCTAAACCCTTGTAGTTTTTCATTTATCAACAACCTCACATTCCTGTCAAGATTATAGACAGATAAGTTCCTATAGCAATTGCCGGTGCGAAGGGCACCACATCTTTTTTGCTTTTTTTCTTAGTAATCAATAAAAAGATCGCCATAAAGAACGCAACAACCAAAGACATTAGAATGGCGCTCCAAATACCTTTTAGTCCCAGCAGCATACCCATAACTAAAAACAGTTTAATGTCACCGAAACCAATTGAGTTCTTTATGCAGATGCAGCACAAAGCACATGCCATACCCAGCGCCACGGCTGCCACCACTTCAGATACAAGATTTCCGGCCAAATACTCTTTGTCCAGAAATAGCTCTGCTACGATCAAAACAACCCGAAAAATCAGGCCTGCTAATACAAACCGATTGGGTATTCGGTAGGTTTTCCAGTCAATCAGAGCCAACGGCCACAGCAGGGCCAATACGCCAAACCGCTTAAGGGAAAACAGCAACGAATTGGTTGGATAGACATAGATGAACATTACCGCGATGGCCAGATTGACCAGCAGGAAAACGCCTCCATAAATCACCAAAAGGTGTTTGCTTACAAGCGGTTTTTGGTCCTCTCCCAGCGTCCTGAGTTCAGGGTCTTTCATCAACAGGAAAAATGTAATTAAATTTATAATTGCCACAACAACCAGCAATATATAATTTTCCAAAGTCATAAATTCACCTCAATGCTGATTATGCTGCTGATTGTTCTGTTGTCTCAGCGTTTGTTTCTGCAGGCTTGGTTTCCTTTGGAGCTGGGTCGCCATAGCCAGTTTTTACCTCCACGCTCACACCCGGATTATTCTTTTTAAAGTCCGCAACTGCCTGATTAACTACTTTCATATCAGAAGAGTCCGGCACCACCAACACAACCTTATATTTGCGGGTACTGGGTTTCGACTTTACCGTGGCATCCTTTCCGGACTTCTGCAGCTGCACATTTTCTCCCAAATCCTCTACGCATTCCTTCATTGTCTTGTATGACTCTTCGAGTTGCTTTTCGATACCATCGCTGGTTTGATTGGTTTTTGTTGTGGTATCAATGGAACGAATCTTAATAAATTCATTCTTCGTCGGATCAAACGCATGATATCCGTCGCCAGTAGAAGTATAGGTGTAGTTTTTCTTTTCGCTGTTGACAATGGCCTTACCTCTGGTTCCCCAGCCCATATCCCAAATTGTCGATGTTTGGGCAGTTGCACCGGTTCCGCCGGTTGCCGAGGATACACCTGAAGTCCATGCGTTTGTCTCTGCTTTTTGTATAAACTTAAATGTATAGGATGTATCCAGCAGACGAACTACTTCCACCTCATAATGGACAACCAGGCTCACCCTTTTGTGCGCCTTGTCTGTCAGGAAGGTTGTGTTCAGGAAATTCAATCCTGAAAAGCCGTTTTTCACATGGAGCTTGCGTAGGAATGCATCAGCGCTTTCCCCTTCATAGCTGCTTAGGTTTTTCTGCACAAGCAGCTTTGCAAGCCCCATTCCCAATAGATTGCTTCCAAGCTCTGCTGCATCGTCATTGGCTGCCTGGTCACTGGCTCCTTGAAACACATTGGAAATTTCCTTTGAAAAATCAGCGGTAGAACTACTCACCTTTCCTAAAAATTCACTAAAGGGCTGCATTAGCTTTGAGCTGGAATGCTCACCGCCTTGCTGATCCATCATATCGGAAACTCCAAAAACCTCATACATATAGGCATACTGAGACATTTCTTTCGCAGCAGAATTGAGCGCAATGCCCATTTTGGCCTGCACATAACAAATATCCACAATAGAAAGAATGATGTAAATCGCAAAAACAAATGTGGTCAGTGCAATGGTTGCTTCCACAATCACCGCGCCCTGCTCTGTGTTTTTGATTTTTTCTAAGAATGCCTTTAACTTTTTCATAAATACACCTGCATTTGCAAATTAAGTGTTGATTTTATTTTGCTTTGAACACCAAATGGCAAGATTCGCCGTTGATTGCCACATACTCCTCAGCAATGCTTCCGGGTTCGCCTACAATTATGATGGGTGCCTCAGCAGACTCTCCCATGAAGGCACTGTCCATTGCCGTAACAGTTGTTGGGACTACAATTTCTGCATTGCCCATGCCAACAAAGCAGACATAATCAATTGTCTCTAATCCTTCATTCAATTCTACTGTTTTCAAGCCCACACAGTTGTTAAACGCATCTGGTCCCAAGTACTTTACAGATGTTCCAGAAACAAATATCTTCATGCCACTACAGTTCAAGAATGCCTGTCTCTCCACTTCCTGAACAGTATCCGACAACCGCACGGCGGTAATTGTCTTATTATTAACAAAAGCGCTATCGCCAATTGCAACAACATCCATATTATCGATCTTCTTGGGAATGACTACCACACCGCCGTTGCCGTTGTAGCCGGTGATGATAACGCCGCCTTCCTCATCTGTCCACTCAAACTCCTCTGCAGGGGTTTCCGATGCTGCCTTCAAAGACTCTACGGTAAGAGTCTGTCCGGCAGGGGCGTCGTTGGATGTATTGCTCTGTCCAGGCTGTGTTTCACCGCTGTTGTCCGCAGGGGCTTTTTCGCCGCAGGCTGTCAGGGATAGTAACAGCATCAATGCCAGCATCCATACAATCAGTTTTTTCATAATACTTTCTCCTTTGGGTTACGAATAACCACGCATTACATTAATATTGAAGGTACACCAATCGGTTTTGCCGTAGGGATTCTTATCATAGGTCCGGGCCAGGGGCATTGCCAGCATCAGCGGATCCACCCGGATGGTCGCATCTATCTGGAAATAGGTTTTAGCGTTCTTCATCTTAAAGTCATTATTTCCGGTCATCTTACGCATGTTCACCTGGATCAGATCTGCCGTACGGCGGTACATCTCCGAAGCAGAATCGCTCTGGAAGCCCAGCAGAGTAAATAAGTACAGATAGTCACTATAAAACAGACCGTTTTCGCAAACTACATTGTTTGTACCCTTGGCGGAAAAGTCTGTATCTGCATCTAAACCAGTTTTATTAATCGCACAAGTCCATTGCGTAAAATCGTTTTTATAGAGTTCTACCTGGAATCCCTTTTCCAACCGCTTTGTATCGTTGACCGTCTCTGTCACCGCCAGCAAAGTAATGGCAACAACCTTGATGATCGCCACCGGTACAACACCGCCAGTTGCACCGGAAAGTGCAGTTGCAGCACTATGAATTGCAATCGCTGTTGGATTTGCTTGACCATCAGGCCCTTTGGAATTGGGAGACCAGAAATTCTGGAAACCGGACACCGTATTCAAGGGAAGCCGCAAAGCAAAGATGTCGCCATAAGCAGACTGGATGTTTTTCTTATTCTCCTTACCGTAGAGAATATACTCCACCTCTGCTCCATGGAGCAGATTGTTGGTACTGTTGATCATCTGATTGGTCAGACTCTTATTATAGCTGTCAAACGGACTCTCACTCAACCAGGTGCCCTCATCCGATTCCTTTTCTCCGGTTACGGCAGCATACTTATCCTTCTCATACGCTGCTTCTGCTTCTTTCGCAGACTTGTATGTTCCGTTATCGATACCCAAATTGTACTTTCCTTCGTACACATAGGTATCATAGCTGAACATATCCATCACATACTCCGTAGAGTACAGAGCATCCCGAATGGAATCGATACTGCCGGACATCAGGCTTGACACCGTATTGCCCAGGGAGGAAAGAATGCTCCCTCCCAACTTATACGATAAATTACCATCCAGTCCCGAGGGGAAGTCCTCTCCTTTATAGGCATCATTTTTGTACAGATTGGTCTTAGGCGCGTTGGCACCGCGGCCCTTACCCGTCTTTGCGTCTTCCTCTGCTTTCTTTGCCTCTTCTTCTTTCTCTTTCTTTTTATTCTTTGCCTTGTTCGCTCCGTCTTCCTCGACCTCGAAGTGCTTATACATCCATTTATGGAATTTAGGCTCATTTTCGGTAAACTTTGGGCTGTAATCCTTGTTGGAAAAATCAACGGATGCAACCTCTGCGTTCGTATCAGAAGAATAGGGTGTAAAGTTATCCTTAAAGACCTTTGCGCCTTTATCTTTCACCGCTTTATTGGTCAGGTTTGTACCGATCTCATCATCAATCAGATTGTACGCGGTGGTTTTATCGCCGATATCTGAGAGCTTTTTGCCGGCAAACTTCATATCCGTAAAGATTTTTTTGACACTTTCCAGCTTGCTCTTGATATTGCTTGCCCGGGTCTTGAAATCGCCCACATCATCTTTGGTGATTTTGGGAGCCGTATTTTTATCGTTTCCAGCTCTCATTTTGGCAATCTCTTCCCGGTCATCCTTGCCCATATCTGTGTTCGTTATGCCCGCCTGATCGCTCCAATCCTCAAAAGCATCGCAATACGCCTTTGCTTTGTCACCTAAGCTGTTCAGGCTGTATGGATTCTTGTTCAGCCAGCCGCCACCATTAATAATGGTATCCAGCAGTTTAATACATTTATCCAGCTTGCCCTCAGCATCGGCAATCTGTTTCTGCACTCTTTTAAGAGCTTCTGTTGTGGTTTCGCCGCTGTCCAGCGTTGCGCCGGCAACGGTGATCTTACTCTTGTATTTTGTGGAAACCTTCTCCAATTGGTTGACCAGCTTCAGATACATGTTGTCCTTATCTTTAAATGTACCTGCTGTCAGGTATCCGTCCTGCAGATCGGTCACAGACTGCATCAGGCTGCGACGGGTCTCCTTCCAGTCGTCCGGCAGTTTCTTTCCTTTCTTGCCCAGCGTACAACCGTCCATCGCCAAGACCTTTGCATAGGCCTTCAGCATATCGTCAGCGGCATCGTCAAAATCCTTTTGCAATGACTTTTTAAACTTAGAAACGACTGCCTTCCACCACTGGATGGGATGATAGTTGTCATCGCCTGTCGCTGAAACTGTGGCATTGATCAAGTCAGAACCCACTGCATTGGAGATTGCCTTTCTGGCATTCTTAAAATCCGTGATTTCATCCTCCAGCTTATCCAGCAAATCAACAATGTCGTCGCCGTCTATGTAATAGGTGCCCTCCTTTTCGCTGGAAGCAATATCTGCCGCTTCAAAGGTAAAGGCATCTAACTCTCTGACGGTGCGCTTATAAATCGGCGTTTTGCTGTCGATGTTCAGGTTGGAAACCATAATCGCAACCACTTTCCGGTAGGTTTCCCGGGCGGCTTTCAGGTCTTTCACCATTTTGGACATTGTGTCAGCATCCAGTTTGTTAGTACGTCTTTCTTTTTCGTACTCTACAACCTTCTTATAGGTTTTGTACGCCGCATCCATGAAATCTTCTTCTTTTTCTGCGTACTCCTTTTTTTCTTCTATCAGATCCTCGTTCTCATCCGCTTTTCCCAGAACTTCTGCTGCGCCTACATTTTTCAGTCGCTCGATGATCTTGGTAGTGATCTCGATGGGTCCACGGTACTTCATGAACTCCACAACACTGTCTTTAATAATGACAGCAGACTCGCCTAAAGATGCGTTTTCCACTGCGGAGACAACTTTCTCTTTCTCTCCCTGCGTTGTCAGCACTTCCATTTGAAACAAGTCATGGACATCCGTGCCCAGAGCCAAGGAGTTAATGTATGCCATAATGTTATCTGTATCCTCTGCCGAAATGCCTTGAGAAGTCAGGGCGTCCATAAACAAATAGGCCGATTCTTCATAAAACTGATCAATCGTCTGACAGGAGGCAACCATACCGTAAAACTCGCTCAATTCCGGATCGTAATTGGCCATCAACGAGTTTAGCGCCAAATCAGCTGCAGATGTGGCATAACCCTTTCCCATCACCACACGGCTCATATCCACAAATACGCTGGATATTACCATAGAGGGGATCAGAATGATTACCAGGAATATGGAAATTGCACCTTTTTGAAATTTCCGTTTCTTCATACCCTTACTCCTTAGTTTGCAAATTCTCCTACCTTAGTCATGAAATCGCTAATCGCGGTCAGAGCTTTATCGCCTTCCTCTGTTCGTTCCAGCAAGTCCATGATCATATTAACATTGCGGATAAATTCCGGCACATCGGAGACCGGAACTTCCGTTCTGCTGGAAGTGTTCACAGCAAAGTTTTCCTTCATGCCGAAAATCCGGATTGGCAACGGTATTTTATACTGCACTTCCACTACAAAAGTAGAATAAATAAACGCATTCTTAAAATCCACTTTGACGCTGGTCGCTGTAGGTTTCATTCCGCTAAACATACCGGTTTTCAGCTTGCTTATTTTATCGTTAATTTGCTTTTTAACGTTATCTTCAATTTTACTCATACCCTTGCCGGAAATGATTTCGCCAAATAAATAACGGTATGGTTCAATACTATATGTAGAGTCTTTCAAGGATTGAACGCCGTTTTTCTCCGTAATTTCTCGCAGCAAAGGGTCTGCGCACTGAGCAGCCCCGTAGTTTGCCATTTGCACAACTGTAGAGTCTATCGTGCTTTTATGGAAATATGCATTTCCCAGAAACATCATCAAGAAGATTACAAGAAACATGATCGGGAAAATAATCGTCGCTTCCACGATCAGCATGCCATCTTCTCTTTTCATTTTTTTCGCATCCATATGCTTTTCCTCTTTTCCATAAAGCTGGAAGAGTTGCTATTGTGTGCAGCAACACGCTGCACACAATAGCCGCTTTTCTTATTATGCAGGTTTCATTGCGTTGTTAACATTCTGGTTAATTGTGTTGAACATAGAGTTCAGTACATTGCTGATAGCCTTTCTGAAAACCAGCGCCAAGATAACTGCGATACCGATCAGGACAACAATGGAAACGATGTTTACATCACCATTTTCTTTCTTGAAAAACTCTTTAGTCTTGAAACGCAGAGCTGTTGCAGCGCTAACAATGATTTTGTTAAGCATTTGAAACTCCTCCTTTCCTGTTATTTTATATATGTAACGATTAAGCACCCAGATTTGTAAAAATGGGAATCAAAATCATCACTAATATACCTACAAACATCATACAAATGGGAATCATCAGCTTGCTGGCCGCTTTTTCTCCTTGGCGCCTTACTTGCTGCTTTTTGGCTGCCCACACTTCTTTGCTCTGGTCCATCAGCATCATCGTCAGCTCACTGTTGCCCTTTACCAAGCCCTGAACAATGGTAGAAGTAAACTTCTTAATTTCCGGGATAATACATCTGGTTCCGAAATTAAAAAACGCATCAATTTCTGAATAACCATTGTTCATTTCGTCCACAGTCTTCTGCATTTCCTGATAAATGGAGGTTTCGCCTGTGTATGCTACCTCTTGCCATGCTTCTCTGAGAATCATACCGGCATTGGTGAGCAATGCAAGCTTGGAAACAACTTCAGAAAAGTCACTAAGCATCTCCTCAGAACGCTTCATAAGTTTCTTTTCCGTCAAGGTCTCAAAATAGTAGTAGCCTGCAAACGCAAACATTAGACCCACAAAAAAAGCTGCTATGCTATCTGCCAATCCGTACAAGGCAAAAGAGAATACCACGAGGGTAAGACCTATAGTGAGCTTTTGTGCGTAAATCACACGTAAATAGTATTCCGCATATTTGGGGCCGTAGATAATCTCCAGATTTTTGCGGAGTTTACGGTCCTTAGCAGCTTTATACTGATAGTTGAAGACCTCTGTTAACGCATATCCTACAAAATAAATTTCCTTCAACACGAAGTCTTTCTCATCCAGAGGATCAAATAGCCCCGCATTTTTCTTGCCTTTAAAATATAGTGCCATCCATGCTGCAAAGGCAACAAGGCCCAGCAGCATCATAATGATATCCAGCATTGTCAAGTTCACTGTATATCCTCCTATACCTTAATGTCCAGCACAGCTCTTCCAATGAAGTAAGAAGCAACAAATATACCAATTGCCAAGGTGGTGGAAATAATGCCTGTAACAGTTGTAAAGTTACTTGCAAAATCTTCGCTCATTAGCTTAATCATACCAATTAGAAGGATAGGCATCACCACCATAATGTTCTGCTCATTTCTACTGCCAGTCACCACAGTCTCAATATCCTCGGCAATTTCCATCTTATCGCTGAGAATTTCGTGTGTGCTTCTGATCGTATCCTTGATGTTGCCACCCTTGCGATAGCAGATTCTAAAAACATTTGCAAAGCTCTCAATATCGCCGATACCGCTTCTGCGTCCAAAATCTTCCAAGATGTCTTCCACATCGATATTGTTGGTCATGCCGGAAATGATGATCTCTAATTCTTTTAGAATATAGGCATCTTCCTCATACTGTACCTTCAAATCGTCATAAATAGTCTTAAAAGAATCCGTTACATTCTTGCCTGCCCCCAAGGAGGTAGTCAGAGATTCCAGCATATCTCGGAACTGTGATTTTAACGCCCGCTGTTTTTTTGCAATGATTTGCTTCGTCCGGATAGGCAAAAAGAATATACCAGCTGCAATACCAACTCCGCAAGAAATCACAATATCCAGCATGTATGTCAGCAACGTCGGACGATTAAACTCGTCCTTGCCAATGCCACCATAAAAGAGGTAGCCCACTACTGCACCAACTGCAAATGCTAAAAGAAAATACAAAACCTTTTCGACTGGCTTCATATAATACACCTTGTAGTTATAGGTCGGCATATTTGTTGCAGATAGGTAATACTGTGGCTCCAGTTCTGCTTTTTCTTTTTTTGTAAATAAGCCCATCTATCTCACCTCAAATTTCGTCTTTATAGCCGGCGAGCCGGAGTTTATAGTCGTTCTTCATAGGGTTGGAAGTACGCTTCAGACTGCCGGACACCTTGGTAAGTGTACTATTTTCGTCTTCCTCAAATTTGTAAAGAGGATTCAAAATAATTTTGCCGCCGTCTGCGCCGGGCTCATAGCCGACAATTTCACAGATTTCCATCGTCTTTCTGGATTTATCGCGCAAACGGGAAAGATGGATAATGATATCC
Organism: Faecousia sp.; assembly: GCA_045644625.1. Classification (GTDB taxonomy): domain Bacteria; phylum Bacillota; class Clostridia; order Oscillospirales; family Oscillospiraceae; genus Faecousia. The sequence continues at coordinate 11,781 of JAZRHG010000072.1, read as the reverse complement.
ACAGCAGAAGCAATCTGCTGGCGGATAGCGGGTAACGGCAGACCGGCTGCGCCTTGCAGCACCATCGTTTCCAAACGGCTGAGCATATCCTCGGTGGAGTTGGCGTGGCCGGTGGAAAGTGAGCCGTCGTGACCGGTGTTCATAGCCTGCAGCATATCCAAAGCTTCACCGCCACGAACTTCGCCAACGACAATTCTTTCCGGACGCATACGAAGAGAGGACTTAATCAAATCACGGATTGTGATTTGTCCTGCACCGGAGGCGTTTGCGTTACGAGTTTCCAAGCTGACCAGGTTCTCAACGCCCACAATCTGCAATTCGGCAGAGTCCTCAATGGTAATAACACGCTCATCCTTGGGGATGTAATTGGACAGGGCATTGAGAAATGTGGTTTTACCGGAACCGGTACCGCCGGCAATGAAGATGTTATATTTGGCTTTGACCAGCAGCTCCAGCTTGTCGGCAATTTCCTGCGTAATGGAGCCGTAAGCAATCAGCTTTTCGATGGTCATAGGTGTTTTGGAGAATTTACGGATAGTCAGTGTGGGTCCGCACAAAGCAATGGGGGGAAGCACCACATTGACACGAGAACCGTCAGGCAAGCGGGTATCACAAATAGGGTTTGCCTGGTTGACTTCACGGCCGGCAAGACCTACAATTCTCTGAATAACATCCTCCAGACGACGCTGACTTTCAAACTGCTTATCCAGCTTGAACAGGCGACCGCTTTGCTCAATGAAGATATTGTCCGGTCCGTTGATCATAACCTCGGTGATGGTGTCATCGCTGATGATGCTGTCCAGCAGACCAAAGCCACGAATGGAACTGTACACCTGCTGGATAATGGAAATTTTCTGGTCGATGGAACAATATTGCGCGCCAATTTTTTGGGTTACAATCTCTTCAACCTTTTCTTCCAGCTCTTCGTCGGACATTTTGCTCAGCGGCAAATTCTCCGACACATATCTCTTTATTTCCGCAACTAATTGTTGCTCCTGTTCAAAATCCATAGCGATACCGCCTTACAATCAAAGAATTTTATCAAACAGCTCCATAGGTGCCAGCTGTGCCAGGATCTGCGCTGTGGTTGCTCTTTCGTATTTGGGTGCACCGCCAATTTCGCGCAGCCCCTCAACATCAAGGGTCTGTCCAGTTTTACTGCTGGCTTTGTTGTACATAAAGCTCATACGATTCATAAGCGGCGCATCGGCATTTTGCTCCATAATGGATAACGCCTCGTATGCTCTGCGAATCTTATTATTGGAAAGCTCGGAGCCATCGCCTACAAAGACAATATTCTGTGCCTCGCGGTAAAGCTTCAAAGAGTCTTTACTCAGGGAGAAATCCGCATCGATAACAATGTAAGCATATTCACCCATCAGCCGAACCTCGGAGAGAAATCTCAGCATCTCATCTGTGCTGAACTCCAACATATCCAGCGCAACCTTGGGTTGGGAATAGAAGTAAACACCGCTGGGATCCTGCTTAACACAGCTTTCCAATTTGAAATGGAGGTTAGCCTTCTTGCTCTTCAGGGCGAAAATAAGGTCGCTCATATCGAACAAACCTTCTCCGCTGAAGAAAAGGTCAGCCGAGCCAAACTTTTCCATATTTAAGTACAGTGTTTTCTTCCCTGCCGCAGCCAAATGCATAGCGCAGGCAGCTGCTGCAGTGGAACAACCGGTGCCGCCACTGGGGGAACAGAACAGGATTGTCTTGCCTTCATCGCTGTTCATTTTGAAGCCTGTAATGCTGCTGGCTTTTTCAGAATACACGCTGAGAATTTGTTTATAAATCAAATCTGCCTTCTGGAACTTGCAGATTGCCCGCTGGTTGTTGACCATATCCACATCAACGGAATCAACCAAATACGCAAATCCGCACCGGGCAGGCAACTTGGCAACGTCAATGTCAAAACTGTCGCTGGCAACCAATACATCAATTTTTGCTGTGCCCAGGTTGCTTAGAGCCATCTCCTCATCCGTAAAGGAATAGATTTCGAATTTGTCATCATACTTGGTTCCGAACACGGAAACAATTCTTGAAAGATAGCTTCTATCCTTTTCCAAAATCGCGATTTTAATCTTCATAGCAAACCCTCTTAATAAACGATTTAAGGCACCAAGACTTGTTGCGTAAAACTGATTATTCCGCGAACGTATCTTATGCCCCATTTTCCTTGATATTGTAACATTTTTCGACATATTCTGTCAATGTTTTTCCGGCACTTTTTGAATGAATTTTGAATATTTTATGAATGGCGCACCCTGTGGTTGTTTATGTCAACCGGATTGGTGCTTTTTCCACTTTTCAAAAGACAAATTGCGTAGAGGAAGCTGCCTGGTTTTTGCACACGGGGGGAATTTTTGCATAAACTGTCCTATAAGCATTCCTGCTTACTTAGATTTGCTTTGGGAGGTAATACTATGTCCGAAAAGTGTCAGCAGAGTCTGAGCTGCAATCCGGAGGATTTGCGACAGGCTCTGTCTATTCACACGAGGAAAATCACAGACAGTTGCCGGGATAAAGATTGCATTGAGGACTTGCGTGTCTACTTAACCAAGGGTTCTCAGGCACTTTTGGATACCGCTTCCGGCGCAAAGGTCCGGTGCGCTGAATTGCTTTACACTTACATCGATGTAGAGCCGGCGTCCTTTAACAGAACACATTACTGCATTGACGTGACATTCTACTACCGGGTGCTGGCGGATGCCACCATTGGCAACTGCCGTCCCACCACCCTATACGGCTTGGCGGTGTTCTCCAAGCGGGCTGTTCTCTGCGGGGAAGAGAGCAATGCCCACATTTTCACCAGTGACACCTGCTTAAACGGACCTGACGGCACAAGTGTCCGCAGCGCCAACCTGCCCACCGCAGTGGTGGAGGTTTTGGACCCGATGGTGCTCAGCTCCAAGGCATTGGAAGTCTGTCACTGCCCCACCGACACACCGGTAACGCAAATTCCCGCAAACATTCGCAATTTATTTGACGATGAATTGGTGGTAAACGGAGAGAACCGGCGGTTATATGTGACCTTGGGGCAATTTTCCATCATCCGCCTGGAGCGGGATGCTCAGCTGATTGTTCCTGTGCTGGATTACAGTCTCCCCACCAAGGAGTGCTGCGATGCGCCCGGCTGCGCAGAAGACCCTTGTGAGATGTTTGCCCGCATTCCCTTCCCCGAAAGCCAATTTGCGCCCACGGGCTGTGACCGGCAACAAACCTGCTGCGACGGCTACACCACAACAGGTTAAACAAAAAAATCAGCACCTTCCTGACTGGGAAGGTGCTGATTATATTTTACCGAATTACGCGCACGCGCATAACCCCTTCTTGGCTTTGCAGTTCCTGCGCCAGTGCCGGGGGTGTTGCATCGTCCAGATCCAGCATCGTTACGGCATATTCGCCCTTGCTTCGGTTGAGCATATCGGAAATGTTGATATTGTAGCTTGCCACCACGGTGGTAAACCGGCTGATGGTGTTGGGAATATTCCGGTGGAGCACCACAAGCCGTCCGGGCTTGTGACAAACGCCCATATCCACTGCGGGGAAATTCACGGAATTTTTGATATTGCCGTTTTCCAGATAATCCATCACCTGCAGCACTGCCATCTTTGCGCAGTTATCTTCGGATTCTGCGGTGGATGCGCCCAGGTGAGGAATGGCAACAACGCCTTCCATACCGGCAGTTTTGTCGTTGGGGAAATCGGTGACATAGCGCTTGACCTTACCGGCGGCAATGGCTGCCTCCAAAGCATCGTCATCCACCAGCTTATCGCGGGCAAAATTCAGAAGGATGACTCCATTTTTCATCATTGCCAAGGTCTTTTCGTTAATCATATGCTTGGTATCGTCCAGCAGGGGCACATGCAAGGAGATAATGTCGCATTTTTCGTAAATTTCTTCACGGCTCTGGGCAGGGACAATGCTGCTGTCCAAGTGCCAGGCTGCGTTGATGGAAATAAAGGGATCATAGCCGTAAACTTCCATACCCAGGCTGATGGCTGCGTTTGCCAGGATACCGCCGATGGCGCCCAAGCCGATAACGCCCAGCTTCTTGCCCATCAGCTCTGTGCCGGCAAATTGGGACTTACCCTTTTCCACCTTCTTGGCAACATCGCCCTCGTCTTTAATGGACTTGACCCACTGCACACCGCCAATCACATCACGGCTACCCAACAGCATACCGCAAATTGCCATTTCCTTCACGCCGTTGGCGTTGGCACCGGGGGTGTTAAACACCACAATGCCTTGCTCGGCGCATTTGTCCAGAGGAATGTTATTGACACCGGCACCGGCACGGGCAACAGCCAGCAGATTTTCCGGCAATTCCAGCTCATGCATTGCCGCACTGCGCACCAGCACTGCATCGGCATCTGCCAGGTTTTCTGTGGTCTGATAATTCTCTGTCAAGAGCGTTGTGCCCACGGGAGAGATTTTATTTAAATAATTTAACTTGTACATAAGTATCATCCTTTCGCAAACAACTTATCAATCAGCCGGTAACCCTCGGGCTCAAAAATGCCCGTGGCTGCCGCTTCTTTTTCACTGTATTTTGCAAGCTTTTTCGCTTGGCGGGTGCTGTCGTACAGCACATAGGGGACGGGGTCCGCGGTGTGGGTCCGGCAACGAATGGGGGTGGGATGGTCCGGAAGCACCAGCAGCCGATAGGGCTCGCCGGATGCGTCCATCGCCTGTTTCACCGGCGCAATCACCTGGGCATCCAAATTCTCAATGGCCTTGATTTTATTCTCCACACTGCCCTGATGTCCCATTTCATCCGGAGCTTCCACGTGGACATACACAAAGTCACAGCCGTCCTGCAGCACCGCCTGCACCGCCGCCTGTGCTTTGCCGAGGTAATTGGTGTGCAAGCCGCCGTTGGCGCCGGGCACATCTATCACCTGCATGCCTGCGCCGGTGGCAATGCCCTTGAGCAAATCCACCGCAGAAATCATCGCGCCTTTCTTGCCGGTCTTTTCATAGAAATCGGAAAGACTGGGCTTTGTGCCCGCGCCCCAAAACCAAAGGGAGTTTGCCTTGTTTTTCCCTTGCTTGGCTCTATCCATATTTAAGGGGTGCTCATTTAACAGCCCATAGCTTTTTTCCATCATCGCAAGGAATTGCTTTTCCTTGGGAAGATAGGGTGCAATTTTCTGGCCCAAATGGTCATGGGGCTGCGCCATATCCAAAACGCGACCCTTTTTCCACACTAAAATGTGCCGATAGCTGGTGCCGGTGTAGAATGCAAAATCATTTGATGAAAGTTCCTTGCGAATGGTGTCCATTAGAACATCGGCATCTTCTGTGGAAATTTCACCGGAACTGTGGTCCACAATAGTCTTTTCCCCGAAGGGTTCTTCTTCCGTTAAGGTGACAATGTTGGCTCTGAAAATCACGTCATCGTCTTCCATTTTCACGCCTACACTCAGCGCTTCCAAAGGTGATCGACCGGAATAATTTTTTGTGGGGTCATATCCCAGTACCGCTAAGTTTGCCACATCACTGCCGGGCTTCATTGACGGGGGTACAGTTTGCACCAGCCCGATTTCACCCTTGCTTGCCAGCTCGTCCATAACCGGCGTGTTGGCGTACTCCAAGGGTGTTTTCCCGCCTAACTGGGCAATTGGCTCGTCCGCCATTCCATCACCTAAAATGACAATGTATTTCATAGGGAAACCTCCCTGCTTCATTTTTGTGTCCACACATAAGGAACATTTGTGTTTATAACATAGTACCACTTTTTACACCAAATTACAATACGAAATATTGGACGATTTTTTTCTTTTTCTTCGGCTTTTTTCGTTGAAATTGTATGATAATCCTTGTTTGACAGACTGACAGAGGTCAAAGGGGCACCAAAGACAAGCAACTCGAACCTGTAGGCGTACATAGGTACGGTAAGGTTCGAGTTGTGAAGTAAGCCAAAACACCTTGCGTAGCAAGTTGCTATCTTGTAGAGAGTTTGAGATTGCCACGTCGCCTGCGGCTCCTCGCAATGACATCCTAATTTTGACACATAATCCCTATCGCATCATTTGTGTTTTGGCGATTTGGGGGTTCTTTGACTCTCTGAAACGGAGTGTTACCCTGAACACTCCGTTTTTCTGATTACATAACCGGAATTAAAAGCATCTGCGTCTCATCCGGCTGGGATTGCAAATTGTTGGCTTTTTGTATAGTGTCCACCGTAGAGCCATATTCCTTAGCAACCTCCCAAAGACTTCTGTCACCTGCCCGGCTTAGAATAATACTGGGGCGATCCGGATTTGGCTCTGCTACCTCTCCCAGTTCAACACCTCCCAGCATCGGAAGCCCTTGTTGGGATGACACTTTGGTTTGCAGCGTCATATCCGTCTGCATTGTCACATCCCCTGCCCCAACCGAGGCAGCTGCCTTACCGCCCGGCTGCACAAATATTTCTGCATCTGTCTGAGGAGCTGCAGGCATATTCCAATTTTGTTCCCATCGGGTAGTTTCGGTCTGCAATTCCATATCCGGCGAATATCCCAAAAGCTGGAAGGTCCCGGAAAGGTCTGCGTCCAAACCGTCCCCTCCCCTGTGAATGTGGGGCTGCTCCGGATAAAATGTCACATCCACCACCCGCAGCATATCGGTTTCCACCGTCTGACGAGGCGAAACAGTACTTGCTTGACTGGCCAGCACCGCAGGGATTTGCAAATTACTGATTTGGGGTGTAACCGGACGGTTTGGAGAATAGGCATCTTCCACTATCTCCAGCACAGGCTTGTCATAGATGGTGTATTGCCCTGTAACACCGGCTTTCAAATTGATGGCATTTTCCTCCCCTAACTCCAACTCCAAACCGGTTACGGCAAAGACTACCTGCGCTTCCGCATTTGGCGCGTAATCCCTACTTAGCTGAGTGTACTGGGAAAACGGCAATTCAAAATCCCAGGTATGCAATTCTCCGTCCGTGCCTAAATACAGCAAAGAAAGATTGGCAACACCCCGGAAAATGAGCTTATCGGAAACAATTTTTTCCTCTGTCAGCTGGGGCAGCAATTGATAGCGGAGAATTTTATCTGCCGCCACAGCCGTGTTGGGAAGGGATAAGGTCTCCTCTATGGAAAATGCTTTTTCTCCTGCCTCCACAGGCAGCTGTACCGGATAGGAATTGCGCAGAATCTCCACATCCTCCGGCAGCTGCTCCGGCGTAAAAATTTCCATTGTGTCGGCAGTGGTTGCCTGACCTAACAGGCCGAGGGAGGCTCTGACCATCATTTTCCTGGCAGACAAAGTTCTGGCATCCACACTGCGAAGCATTGGAATCACCTGCAAATTCCCGTCTGCCGCATTTTCCGGAAAATCCCAGGACTGCTGGAAGGGCAGCCAGGTTTCCACCTGCTGCACACCGGTTCCGTCTTCGGGTATGTATAACACCCAAACCATTACGCCGCCGTTTACGCCGGCACTTCCGTTATACCACTGCTTACCCCGAATGATGGGCTGTCCCCACCCGCACAGCACCGTGCCGATATCCGGCATGCCGTCCGGAAGGCGCAATTCCTGGGTTTGTTCCTGGGTTAGGTATTGACGGCAAATTGTCTTGAGACAGGGCATTGCCGTTTTTTGAAACTGAATTTCCATAGCTGTCACTCCTTTGCTGATAAAGCCTATGCAACGAAGGACAAGGCTATGCCTATCTTTTTCGCAGAATTCCACAGCCGCAAAAAATCATAAGGAAACCAATGCAGTGGGAGAAAAAACCGCTGCTTAACCACAGTCCGATAAGCAGCCCAACACCGAAGGCAATCAGAATACTTGCCCAAAGCTGATTGTGTCGGCACATAAAAACACCCCCTGCATCAGTCTATGCAAGGGGTGTTTGGGATTTAACCGCCTAAGTAGGCTTTTTGTACCTGCTCGCTCTCAGAAAGTTCCTTGCCCGTTCCGGACAAAACGATGCTGCCGTTTTCCAAAACGTAAGCACGGTCGGAGATTGCAAGAGATTTTCCCGCATTTTGCTCCACCAGCAAAACTGTGGTGCCGTCTTTGTTGATATCCTTGATGATTTCAAACACCTGATCCACCAGAAGCGGAGACAAACCCATAGAGGGCTCGTCCAGCATCAGCAGCTTGGGGTGGCACATCAGTGCGCGGCTCATTGCCAGCATCTGCTGCTCACCGCCGGAAAGCGTGCCCGCAATCTGATTGCGGCGCTCCGCCAATCGGGGGAAACGGGTGTAGATAGACTCCAAATCTGTCTTGAAAAGGCTGCTGTCCTTCATAGAATAAGCGCCCATCATTAAGTTTTCGTAGACTGTCAGCTCCTGGAAAATCCGTCTGCCCTCCGGCACCTGGGTCATACCCATGTGCACGATTTTGTGACAGGGTGTTTTGGTGATATCGTGACCGTCAAAAATCACGCTGCCGGACTTCTTGGGAATCAAGCCTACAACGCTTTGCATTGTAGTGGTTTTACCGGCGCCGTTTGCGCCAATCAGGGAGACAATCTCCCCTTCATTGACTTCAAAACTGATGCCCTTCAGCGCGCAAATCACGCCATAATATACCGAAAGGTTATTCACTTCAAGTAATGCCATAGCTTAACCTCCGATATACGCCCGAATAACCTCCGGGTCTTGCAAAACAGTCTTGGTGTCGCCCTGGGCGAGCATTGTGCCGAAGTTCAGCACTGTCAGCTCGTCACACAGACCGGACACAAACTTCATATCGTGCTCAATGAGCAAAATGGTCATATCAAAATGGTCCCGAATAAACCGGATGGTCTTTGCCAAATCTTCCGTCTCTTGCGCATTCATACCGGCAGCCGGCTCATCCAGCAGCAAAATCTTGGGATTGGTAGCAAGGGCGCGGGCAATTTCCAGCTTGCGCTGCTTGCCATAGGGCAGGTTACAGGCAAGGGCGTTGCGTTCCTCTTCCAAATCGAAAATTCGCAGCAGCTCCTTAGCCTTTTCCCGCATTGCCTTTTCCATCTTGAAATGGCGGGGCAGGCGCAAAATACTTTCAAACAGACTGCACTTGAACTCCGGACGGTTGTGCAGACCTACCATAACATTGCGAACCACCGTCATATTGTTAAACAGACGGATGTTCTGGAATGTACGGGCAATGCCCTTATGGTTGATGGTCTCCTGAGACAGGTTTTTCAGCTCTTCGCCGTCCAGGTAAAATGTGCCGGTGGTGGGCTTATACACACCGGTGAGCAAGTTGAAAATGGTGGTTTTGCCTGCACCGTTGGGACCAATCAGACCGTAAATCTGATTTTTTTCAATCCGGATATTGACATCCTGCGCCGCTTTCAGACCGCCGAAGGAAATTCCGAGACCTTTGGTTTCCAAAATATACTCTGCCATCAGTCTTTCCCTCCTGTCTGCTTATCCGGCTGGGTGTTCTGCGGAGTCACATCCACGGACAAAATCTCGTCCATGCTGATTTTGGTGGGCACCACATCCCATTTTGCCTTATCATCCCGTCTGTGGGCGGGATCGTGCTTGGGCTTGAACACCTTGTGCAGCAATGCGCCGAGATTGTATTTTTCGCGAACTGCTGCCAACTTCGGTGCATTATTATAGATAACGATGCTGATGAGAATCAGCGCGTAGAGCAAATCCTGCAAAACTGCCAATTCTCCGGTGAGCTTGGTGGGCAGCCAGGTGTTGAGCCAGGTGATCAACGCGGCTGCAATAATGGAGCCGTTGATGCTGCCCATACCGCCCAGCACCACCATAACCAAAATCTCAATGGAGTAGTTATAGTCGAACTTCAGGCTCTGCACAGTGTAGTTGCTGTAGCTGTAAAGCACACCGGCAACACCTGCCAGCGCTGCAGACATAATGAATGCGATCAGTTTATATTTCGTGACATTGACACCGGTAGCCTTTGCTGCAATTTCATTATCGCGGATAGCTGTGACGGCTCTGCCGTGCTTGGAACGAATAAAGTTCTGCACAATGGCAAGGGTCATCAAAACCAGCGCAAAAGCAATGATAAACAAGTAATTTTTGTCATAGCGGGGCGTATCCAGACCCAAAGTACCGCCGAAGGTTTCATCGGAGGTATTGAGGAACAGAGATTTCACGATTTCGCCAAACGCCAGCGTCACAATTGCCAGGTAGTCGCCTCTTAAACGCAGTGCAGGAATGCCGATGATTGCACCGCACACCGCTGCTGCAGCTGCGCCCACCAGCAGGGAAATCACCAGCGCAGCAATGCCGTTGCCCATCATAGGAACCAGCAGACTGGCTACTTTACCGCCTAAGTACGCACCGACACACATAAAGCCGGCGTGACCTAACGACAACTCGCCTAAGAAGCCTACCACCAAAGACAAAGAAACTGCCAAAATGATGCTGATAGACATCTTTTCCAGCAAGAACAGCAGAGAATTATCAAAGCGGCTTCCCGCCAGCGACATTGCGCCAAACACCAGCATCAGCGCGCCAATGACAATGTAGTTGATGTAGTGATTAAGCTTTACTTTTCCCAATCTCATACCTTCTCCCTCCTCTTCTTACCAAGGAATCCGGTAGGTCTGACCAGCAAAATGATAATCAGAATGGAAAATTCGATGGCATCGGTATACGGCGCAATGGCAGTGATTTTATAGGAAATGCTTTCCACAACGCCCAGCAAAATGCCGCCCAACATTGCGCCGGGAATAGAGCCGATACCGCCGATAACCGCTGCGGTGAATGCCTTGATGCCGGGCATTGCGCCCATTGTGGTGGACACAGAAGGTGCTTTGAGCAGGTAGAATAGACCTGCCAGCGCTGCCAGAGCAGAGCCGATGGCAAAGGTGACTGTGATAATACCATCCACATTGATGCCCATCAGCTGCGCTGCTGCCTTATCCTCGGATACGGCAATCATTGCTCTGCCCAAACGGGTATATTTTACAAACAGGGTCAGCACTACCATCACCACGACGGTAACTGCCAGAGTTACCAGCGCAGAAATCTGCACCGTTGCGCCCAAAATCTTAATAGCGCCAAACTCATACACTGTGACCATCTTGGTGGCAGAGCCAAAAATCATCTGGGCAATACTTTGCAGCAGATAGCTGACGCCAATGGCAGTAATCAACACTGCCAGAGGAGATGCGCCTCGCAGGGGTTTATAGGCAATTTTTTCAATGGTAACACCCAAAATCACGCAACCCACTACCGCAACCAGGATTGCCAAAAGCGGGTTTTGGGTGGCCATAAACACATAAATCAAATAGCCGCCAATCATAATGACATCGCCGTGGGCAAAGTTCAGCATTTTGGCAATGCCGTAAACCATTGTGTAGCCCAACGCAATCATCGCATAGATGCCACCAAGACTCAGACCGTTGATTAACGTTGACAAGATAACTTCCATATTAGTCCTCAGTTTTTCTTAAAACAATTTTTCTTAGCACGACAACTGCACATACCGGCATTTTGCCGGTATGTGCAGCAGCAATACAGGTTTTATTTAGTTTGCATCCTTGATCACGTACTGGATAGCAGACTTGTTGACGAAACCGGTGGCTTCCCACTTGATCTCTGCGCCGGTAACAGCATCGGTGACGGTGTAACCGCCGTTGAACTGCTCCTTGAGAATTTCGCACATGTCGGAAGCGCTGATGGTCACATCAATCTTCTTGCCGGCATCCACTGCCTTCTGCATTGCGCCAACCAAAGCGTAAACGCAGTCGTAAGCAGAAGCGCCAAACTGATTCAGAGTGTCTGCGCCGAACTTCTCAACATACTTGTCAATGAATTCCTTAGCCTTGCCTTCGGTGGCCTTGGAGTTGAAGTGGGACAGCAT
>JAZRHG010000071.1:0-1731 GCA_045644625.1 Faecousia sp. | reverse complement strand
GACATGGATTGAGATGTGGCAATTTTATAAGCGGGAAAAGAAGGGATAATAATCTTTCTCAAAAGTATAATAAGTTTGGACTTCTAAGAATAAATGGGGTGAATTAGATGACGTATTCTACTATCTTTTTATGACAATTTTCGCTATAATATATATAATAATTTCTCAGGGGGAGTTGAACATATTTCACATGAAAAGATTATTATCCGCCCTAAAAGGGATTGGGTGCATTGTTGCTGGAGCAATTACTCACCCGGTTAACTATTTTAAGAATCGCATTACATCCTCCAATGGTGTCGATGAAGGCATCTATGTCCCTTTATGCGGACAAGAGCAATATCTACTCATCAGAGGTAAAAATACCAATAACCCTATAATCATCTGGCTTCACGGTGGTCCTTCCGATCCGGATGCAGCTACAAATTATGCGTTTCAGAAATACCTCGTGGCAGACTATACGATTGTGAATTGGGATCAGCGCGGCTGCGGACGAACCTATTTCCGCAATAGAAGTGAAGATCCGGACAATAAAACAGCCACATTCGAGCAGGCAATGGCAGACCTGGATGAATTGGTGGCATATGTTTGTGAACGCTTTGGCAAAGAGAAGGTTGTTTTGATTGGCCATTCTTACGGCACCATGCCGGGCAGTAAATACGCACTGGAGCATCCTGACAAGGTTTCAGCCTATGTTGGTGTTGGACAAGTTGTCAGCTTTGAAAGTGAAACCTATAGCTATCAGGATGCTCTGGAAAAAGCCAAGGCAAATGGGGATGATACCGCTGAAATGGAAGCTGCATACAAAGCCTACATGGCAGACCGTAATCTTGCGAATATCGGCCTTTTGAGAAGTAAGACCGGTAAATATCACACAGCTCCCAAGAAAACAAATCTGTTTTGGTCACGGATTGCATCCCCTTATTGGGGCTCTGCTGACGCACAGTGGCGCAGAAAGCAAGCAGGAAATCTGGAAGACTACTTTGCGCTAAACAGACAGCTATTCGATTATGTTATAACCGCAGATGTAAGGAATTACGGTACACAGTACCAAATTCCGGTAGGATTCATTTCCGGTGCCTGTGACTGGATTACACCGGTAAAGTATGCGCAGGATTATTTTGATTTGATCTCAGCGCCGCAAAAGCAAATCCATCTGCTGGACGGCTGCGGGCATTTTCCGCAGTATGTATCACCGGAAGAATTCTGCAAGATACTAAAAGGTATGCTGAATACGTTCCTCTCATAATTCAAAAACACACACAGGCTCCCTTTTACAAGGGAGCCTTTTATGTTGGATTATAGCGCTTTTAGAATACTACGGAAGCAATCGACACCAGGCACCAGTGTGCTTAAGTCAATGTTTTCGTCAATGCCGTGGATGGTTCCCATTTGCGCTTTTGAAATCAAGAAGGGATTTAAGCCAAGACACTGCTTGCAATAACGGGAATAGGCGCTGGAATCGGAAGCGGTGTTGGAGATATAGGGCACCACTTCGTCCACCTGCGGATAATGCTCCTTCACGGCTTTTGTAAGGATCTGGAACGCCTCATCGCGATAGTCAGCTACATAGCCGCCCCGCTGGCGAATCTTACACTCTACCTCAACATCGAACTTTTTACAGATGTTCTTCAGAATGTCAATGCATTCCTCCTGTGTTTGGTGGGGAGCACAGCGCAGATTGCCGACCACCCATGCTTCTGTAGGAATCACATTCACAGCCGGAGAACCACT
>JAZRHG010000070.1:0-14456 GCA_045644625.1 Faecousia sp. | reverse complement strand
GGTTCCAAGTACGGCGCACAGCACTCTCAGGACTGGACCGCACTGTGTGCACACATCCCCGGCCTGAAGGTTTGCTTCCCCGCAACTCCTTGGGAAGCTAAGGGCCTGATGGAGACCGCTCTGATGGGCACTGACCCTGTTGTGTTCTTTGAGTCTCAGAGAATCTACGACGTGGGCGAGCAGTTCCACGAGGGTGGCGTTCCCGCCGAGCGTTACGAGATCGAAATCGGCGACACCAACAAGGTCCGCGACGGTAAGGATATTACCATCCTGACTTTGGGTGCTGTTCTGTACCGTGCTGTTGACGCTGCTAAGCAGCTGAGCGAGAAGTACGGCATGGAAGCTGACATCATCAACATTCACTCCTTGGTACCTCTGGATTACACCAAGATTTTCGAGTCTGTCCGTAAGACCGGTAAGGTTCTGCTGGTGTCCGATGCTTGCGCTCGCGGCTCCTTTATGAACGATGTTGCCCGCAACATCACCGAGCACTGCTTCGACGATCTGGACGCTCCTCCCGTTGTTGTGGGTGCAAAGAACTGGATCACACCTCCTTTCGAGTTCGACGAGTTCTTCTTCCCTCAGGCAAGCTGGATTTTGGATGCTATCCACGAGAAGCTGGTACCTTTGGCAGGTCATACTGCTGAGGCTAACTCCTGCGACGAGGCTGAGGCTCTGCGCCGTTTCAAGGCAGGCGTGTAATGGAAATTACACGGACAGCCAATGCGGGTGTACTGCTTAGGCTGGACGGTGTTACAATCCTAATGGACGGTGTTTGCCGGGAGGTTAAACCCTACCCGGCAACGCCCCCTGAAATAAAGGCAGAATTGCTTGCGGCGTTGCCGGACGCAGTTGCCTTTACCCACGCACATAAAGACCATTTTGACCCGGCATTTGCCGCTGCCTATCAGCAGCAGACAAGCCGGGTCATTTTTGGACCTGCAGATTGCCACGGCACTATGGATGCAGGCAAGGTCGGTAATGTGCGAATTACACCGATACCCAGCCGCCATATCGGCGCAGCAGGGAAGACCACCACTCATGCCAGCTTTATTTTAGAAGGTAGTAAGTGTGTTTGGTTTTTAGGTGATGCATCGCCACTGCTTTGGAAAGATAGAAATGACCTGCCCAAGCCGGATGTGCTGATTGTACCCTATGCCTATGCCACAACCCCTGCCGCTTGGGAAATCACAAAAGTCTTGCACCCCAAAGAAATTGTGCTGTTGCACTTACCCGACAGACAAGACGATTCTGTGGGCTTGTGGGATGCAATCGAAGCTACCGTAGAGGATAAAAGCCTTCTGCGAATTCCGCAACTTGGCGAAACAATTCATTTCTGAATCCCAAAAGGACATCCAATCGGATGTCCTTTTTCTGTCGTTGCGAAACCAGTGCGCACACTGGTTGTGGCAATCTATTTGTATAACAATCATTTTTTTGCACATTCTATTTCCGGAGGGATGAAAATGACCGACCGGGAATATAACGAATTAGTCAAAAGTATGTCGCCCAAATCTCCCATTGTAAAAGACTGCGTTTTTGCTTTTTTAATTGGCGGCCTCATTTGTGCGATTGCACAGCTGATCTTGAACGGCTATACGGCCTTAGGTTTGGGGAAGACCGATGCAAGCACAGCCACATCTATGACAATGGTGGCGTTATCTGCTCTATTCACAGGCCTGAGCCTGTATGACGATATCGCAAAACACGCCGGCGCCGGCACATTGGTGCCCATTACCGGCTTTGCCAACTCCGTCGCCGCCCCCGCAGTAGAATTCAAAACCGAGGGCTTCATCTTAGGCGTCGGCGCGAAGATGTTCACAATAGCGGGGCCGGTGATTGTTTACGGGGTATCGGCAAGTGTGGTTTATGGCTTGATTTATTGGATAACAACCTTATTTTAATGCAAAAGGCTTGACTGATGTGGTCAAGCCTTTTGATCTTTTATCTGTTAATTCGACGAAACGAAAAGTTTCTAAACATTCGCCAAAATCAGCGGATAAATGAAAATCGCGATAATTTTCGGGAATTATCCCCAGGTTGTTTGCATTCATAAAATTTTCAATTAGCCATAATGTATATGGTTCAAATAAAACTAACGGTTGTTTTCTGCATCAAATTCGGGTGGCGGATTTTTTATCTTAATCTTTGCTTTAGATCCAGGATTCTTTCTTCAATCAGTTGGATTGTTTTCAGGAATGCGGCATCACTTTTGCCTGTGGGGTCTTCCAGTCCCCAATCTTCTCGATGAGAGCAGGGGAGGTGCGGACATTGTACATTGCAGCCCATAGTGATGACAACATCCACTTGCGGGATATTAGACAATAGCTTGCTGTACTGGGTGGCCTCCATATCAATGTTATGGACTTGCTTCATCAGCCGCACGGCATCCGGATTGATCCGGGGCTTGGTTTCTGTTCCGGCAGAATAGCTTTCAAACACATCGCCGGCCAGCTTCTTTCCCAGGGCCTCTGCAATTTGGCTGCGGCAGGAATTGTGGACGCAGATAAAGGCTTCTTTCTTCATTGGGCTCCTCCGAAAAACGGACAAAGTTTTCCGATACACTGATTATTCTGGCGGCTGCGTGAGCATACAGGCATAGCTTTTTCCATATGGACATCCAAATGCTCTGCAACAAAATCGATTGCAGCAAGAATGGACAAATAGGAATCTCGCTTGCAGCACCGGGGACCACCATTTTTGCCGATGCTGTCCAGGGCCTTTGCGGTCATCTGATTGCTCAGCCCCCAAGGCTTTGCCGCCAGGGGTGTGGAATCCGTCGCGATTGCTACAAACTGTCCTGCGCTGACACCGGCACCGCAAGCACCCCAGAATCCGCAGGCACCGCCGGGAACGGCCTTGCCGCGACGGTACATTTCCTGCAGTGCTTTGGGAAGATCAACATCGCCACCGGCATTTTTATATGCCGTCAGCAGTGCCGCGCCTACCATCACATGATGCTCCGGTCCGGGCATATGCGAAAAAGGCATCGCCATCATCTTTTCCAGAATTGCCATCGGATCACGGGAGGTTTCTGAAAAACACAGGCCAAAGATGCTGTCTATTCCCTGAGTATGACAGTCACTGCATACATAATGACCGGCCACACAGCGCGTCTTGCTCAGTTCCTTTTTGTGGCAGATAGCACACTCCATCATTTCGTCTTCTGACAAATATTCAAGTTTTGCTTTGCAGATCAAACATTCTTCGTACATACACGCCACCTCACTTTTGTTCATTATACCACACTGCTTTTTTAATGTAAATATTTTTACAAACGTATGGGTCCTAATGGAACACGAATGTATGGGGCTAAGTTGACACCAGCAGAGGGGGGATTCAGGGTTAGCGCCAAGATGTTTGCGATTGTGGGTTCAGTTATCGTGCGTGGAATGATTGTTATAGAAAAAATCTTGCAATCAAATACTGGATAATTTATAATAAAATCAGCCGAAAGAAAGGAGCGAAAATTATGATTAGATACGAAATTCAAGGCGGCAATCTTCCTGTGGTTATTTGTTACCCGGAGGCAGGGCAGACATTGTGTACCGAAAGCGGCGCAATGAGCTGGATGTCACCCAACATTAAGATGGACACCAATACCGGTGGCGGTATTAAGAAGATGCTGGGAAGAATGTTTTCCGGCGAATCTTTGTTTATGAATGAGTACACCGCAGAGGGCGGTGCCGGTGTGATTGCTTTTGCATCCTCTTTCCCTGGAAGTATCATTCCTTATCAGGTTACACCCGGCAACGGCATTATTGTGCAAAAACGGGGCTTTTTGGCGATGGAAAAGGGGCTGGAGCTTTCTGTTTATTTGCAGAGGAGTTTTGGCAGAGGCTTTTTTGGCGGCGAAGGCTTTATTATGCAGAAAATTGCGGGCGAAGGTCTTGTGTTCCTGGAGATCGACGGTCATTGCGTGGAGTATGACCTTGCAGCAGGGCAGAGCATCGTGTTGGACACCGGATATCTTGCCGCTATGAGTGAAAGCTGCACGATGGATGTGCAGACGGTCAAAGGCGCAAAAAATATCTTCCTTGGTGGTGAGGGCTTGTTCCACACCCGCGTTACAGGCCCCGGTAGGGTTTACATACAATCTATGCCTGTCATCAACACCGCGAACCGGATTACACCTTACATCAAAATCAAACAGGATAGCGGTAATTCCGGTGGTATTAACATTAAGCTTGGCGACTAACAGAATACATAAAAGGCGGCAGTGCAATGAACTGCCGCCTTTTTGCGCGCAAACAAAAACCAAATATATGCAAAGAACTTAAGTTGTGGAAATTTGTAAACCTTGGGAGAAATTTAAGATTACAGAATATTAACGCAAAAATAGATTGACAGACAGTGGGTAAATCTATATAATGGTTTTAGTTGAGGAAAACTCCAAGTATTACAAAAAACAAATATATGCAAAGTTATTCTCAGGAGGAAATGCATTATGACAAACAGCGAACAATTGATTCAGCGGGCAAAAGCCGTCATTCCCGGCGGTGTCAACTCCGCCATCCGGAAGATCCCTCCCTTTAAGGCTTGGAAGACAGCCAAAGGCGCATACCTGTATGATGTAGAGGGCAACAAATACATCGACTATAACGCCGCATGGGGTGTGTCTGTTTTGGGCTACCACTATGATGAGGTGGATCAGGCAGCCAAGGATGCCATTGATCAATACAGCCTGTTAGGTCTGGGTACCAATGAGCTGGAAGTTGCCTTTGCAGAGCGTGTTTGCAAGCACGTGCCTTGCGCAGAGAAGGTGCTGGTGGCAGGTTCCGGTTCTGAGGCTACCTATCACGCCATTCGTGTTTGCCGCGCCGCTACCGGTCGGAAGAAGATCATTAAGTTTCAGGGCTGCTTCCACGGCTGGCACGACTATGTTTTGAGAAACTGCTATGCAAACTCCGTCGATGAGCTGTACACTCGCGCCCCCGGTTCTGCCGGTATGCTGGATGAAACAGTGGATGCGACCCTGATTTGCCGATTGAACGATTTGGAAAATGTGGAGCAGACCTTAAATGCCAATAAGGGCGAAGTTGCCTGTATCATCGTGGAGCCCATCGTGCATAATATGGGCGCTGTGCAGCTGGAGAAGGAATTTTTGGAAGGTTTGCGGAAGCTGTGTGATCAGCACGGCACAAAGCTGATTTTCGACGAAGTTGTAACCGGTTTCCGTGTGGCGCTGGGCGGCTATCAGAGCATTTGCGGTATTCTGCCGGATTTGTGTACTATGGGTAAAGCGCTGGGCAACGGTTATCCTATTGCCATTTTGGCAGGTAAGGCAGAGCTGATGGATATGTTCAACACCCATCCTGAGGGTACGGTTTGCTTCCAGGGTACTTATAATGCACCTCCTGTTTGCCTGGGTGCCGGTATTGCTTGTATGGACATTATGGAGCGTGAGCCGGTACACAAGTACATTATTGAGCTGGGCGAATATTTCGGCGCTAATATGCAGGGCATTTTTGACCGGCTGGGCATCGAAGCAGAGATGCTGGGTTACGGTTCTATCAATGTGCCCATTTTTGCCAAGGGTCCCTTCCGCAATCAGGAGGAGATTCTCAAGGGCGATGCTGCTAAGTCTGTTGCCTTCAGACGGGCAATGGTGGAGCGGGGTCACTATTTTGCACCTGCTGAACCCAAGCGTCTTGTGGTTTCCTATAGCCACACCAAGGCCGATGTGGATGAGACACTGAATGTGGCTGAGGACGTTCTGAAGAACATCAAGTGGTAAAAAACAGGTGTGTTCCCAAACTGGGAACACACCGAAGAAAAGCTATTCAGAGGGCAGCATTGTCATTCGTTCCAAAAGTCCTACAAGGCTCCCGTGGGTGATATCGGTAGGCAGCATAGCTTCCTCATTGGGGTTCAGCCGGGGAGAGCGCATTTGCTTGTAGTTCCGCGGGGAGGTACCCAGAAACTTCTTGAAGGTGCGGTTAAAGTGACTGACGCTGGCAAAGCCACAGTAGTGGCAGATGTCAGCAATTTCACCGGAGTGGAAGGAATAGTATTCAATAAAATGCACGATACGCACCAGATTAAGATAATCATTGATAGTGGATGCGGTATCCCGCTTAAATGTGGTACATAGATAACTGGTGTTGAACCCCAGCTGGCGGCTCATATCATCTAAGGTAAACTGGGTGCGGAAGTTGTTGTCAATATAGACGATGACACTTTTGGTGGCCTTGGAAAATCCGTTCATATCAATCATCTGAGCGTTGAGCAGGAAGGGGTCCAAATCCTCAGGTGTGGTGCAAACCTGCGCCAGAGCCGCACCCAAAAAATCATAGGCACGCCGGTGGAGGTTGGGTTGCCGGGAATTGGAGAACACCAGGGTTTTTTGGATACACTCCAGACACAGGTTATCCAGTACCACCTGAATGCCTGCCTGCTTTAACGATTCCGCTTGTGCCTCATCCAAAACGAACATAATCTCAATGACTTCCGGGGCATTCGCCTGCAGTACCATTTCGTGGGCGGTAAAGGGCGGGACAATCAATGCAGAGCCCGCAGGACACAGATATTTCTTGCCTGCAATGTGCAGCGCTAAGGTGCCTGTGAGCACACAGAACATATGGAAACAGTCGTGGGTGTGCTGACAAAAGGACCAATGCTCCGGATAGCATATTTTTTCTGCGTGGCGGATATCGGTAATCCAGTTGTTGTGAGAAGTCATAGATGTTCCCCTCTGCTTAATTTCGTTACTTAACTATAGCAGGATTTTGCCTGTTTGGCAAGGTATTCCCTGTAAAAACAACAAAATTCCAGGAGGAAAATGTATGGATTTAGCAAAACTGAAACGGCTTAGTGCGGATATCCGCATTTGGACAATCCGAGAGATTGCCGAGGCTGGCTTTGGCCATATCGGTGGCTCAGCTTCCATTGCAGATGTGCTGGCTGTTCTTTATGGCGGTATGATGAAGATTGACCCCGCTAACCCCAAATGGGAGGAACGGGACTGGTTGGTTCTGTCTAAGGGTCACTGCGCGCCGGCACTGTATGCAGCATTGGCGCTGAAGGGATTTTTCCCGATGGATTGGCTGAAAACCTTGAACAAAGGCGGCACCAGTCTGCCCAGCCACGCAGATATGAACCGGGTGCCCGGTGTGGATATGTCCACCGGCTCTTTGGGTCAGGGCATTTCCGCAGCGGTGGGCATTGCCTACGCCAACTGCCTGCAAGGTCGCGACAATTGGACCTACTGCATCTTAGGCGATGGCGAGTGTAACGAGGGCCAGGTTTGGGAGGCTTGCCAAACGGCAAACCACTTCAAGCTGGATCATTTCATTACCTTTGTGGACTGGAATAAAAAGCAGCTGGATGGCACAGTGGAACAAATTTGCGATCCGGTGGATTTGGAAAATAAATTCCGTGCATTTGGCTTTGGCACAGAAACCGTAAAAGGCTATGATGTGCAGGCAATTTGGGAAGCCATTGAGCGCGCCAAGCAGGAGCCCGGCAAGCCCCACTGCATTGTGCTGGATACCTATAAGGGTCTGGGCGTAGCGCTGGCAGAGAAAGAGGCCTTTAACCACTATCTGACCTTTAACCCTCAGCAGGGTGAAGAAAGCGTTGCAGAAATTGAACGTCGTTTGACGGAAGGGAACTATCCGGGAGGTGACTTGAAATGGTAAAGATTCTTTCTAAGCGCGAAAAGGACACCAAGGAGATGCGCGCCATTTACGGTGAAACTCTCACCCAAGTGGCGAAGGAAAATGACAAGGTGGTTGCCATCAACTGTGATTTGTGCAGCTCTATGGGTCTGAAGTCTTTTGCTAAAGATTTTCCGGACAGGGCCATCAATGTAGGCATTCAGGAGGCCAACGGCTGCAGCATGGCAGGCGGTATGGCGGCTGCCGGTATGGTTCCGTTCTTTAATACTTTCTCTGTATTTGCTACCCGCCGGGTGTATGATCAGATTTTCCTGTGCGCGGCATATCCCAAGCTCAATGTAAAGATCATCGGCGGTGATGCCGGTGTATCTGCTACCAGCAACGGCGGTACCCATATGCCTTTTGAGGATATGGGCATTATGCGAGTGATGCCCGGCGTGACTATTTTGGAACCTTCCGACGGTGTGATGCTGCAGGACCTGATCCGGCAGATGGCAGACACCTACGGCGTGCAGTATCTGCGGTTCTGCCGCAAGGAAACCGTGAAAATCTACGAAGAAGGCTCTCGGTTTGAAATCGGCAAGGCAGTGACAGTCCGGGAGGGCACGGATGCCACCATCATTACCTGCGGACTTTTGGTTGCTGAGGCGCTCAAAGCTGCAGAGGCCTTGGCGGAGGAAGGTCTAAGTGTCCGTGTTGTGGATATGTTCACTATCAAGCCCATTGACGCAGAATGTATCCTTGCCTGTGCTGAGCAGACCGGCGCCATTATCACTGCAGAAAACCATCAGCTTATCGGCGGTCTGACCAGTGCTGTTTCCGAGGTGCTTGCCCAAAACCGGGTGGCAGTAGCAATGGAGAGCGTTGGCATTCAAGACGAGTTTGGTGAAGTGGGCGATATGAATTATCTGATGGACCGCTTCCAATTGACGGCGCCTTATATTATCGAAAAAGTTAAAAAGGCAATTGCAAAGAAATGAAAACAACGGGAGCAGTTCACACAGAACTGCTCCCGTATGTGTTTTTGCCTTCAATTTAATGTGTTTTTATAGTCAGATGCCTTTTTTCGGAATGGTTTTGTCAAAGTTGTGTATCCAATCTGCTTTTAACAGATAGATGAGGAAAATAATGCTGCTGAGTGTCCAGGAAATGGGGTACGCCCAGGAGACGGTGGTCAGCGCATTGACAATTTTAACAGCAATGGTGATGTAGCTCACCCGGATGACGCACCAGCAGGCAAGCATCGTAAACATAGGCACAGTTGCCTTGCCGGCGCCTCGCATAATGCCGGCAACGCAGTGGGAGAATGCCAGCAGGCAGTAAAACAGGCAAATCGTCTGCATGTGCCGTACACCGTAGTCAATAGCCTCTTGCGTTTCGCTGAAGAAACCAATCAGCTGGGGCGCAAACACATAGCAGGTAAGCCCCACCAGCTCTGCCATCAGGCAGCTGCAGGCAAGTCCAAAGCCGACACCTTTCTTTACCCGGTCGTGGCGTCCTGCACCTAAATTCTGTCCTACAAATGTAGAAAGCGCCTGGGTAAAGCAGGTGACAGGCAGAAAAGCAAAGCCCTCTAATTTCATATAAGAGCCGCAACCTGCCACAGCCGCCTTGCCGAAACTGTTGATATTGGACTGCACCACCACATTGGCAAAGGCAATCACACTGTTTTGCACACCGGAGGGGAAACCGTATTTGATAATTTCCAAAAGACTTTTTTTATCAAAAGAAATTTCCTTCAGCTTTACCTGATAGGGCGCATCGATACGCAGTAGGTGAATGCAGCACAGTAGTGCGCTGACGCCTTGGGAAATGGTGGTTGCAACAGCAGCAGAGCCCACATCCCAGCCAAAACCGCCCACAAACAGCATATCCAAACCGATGTTGACAAAGGTGGAAACAATCAGGTAGTACAGCGGATGCTTGCTATCACCCACGGCGTGCAAAATGCCCACAAAGATGTTGTACATCACAACAAAAATGGCCCCGAAAAAGTAATAGCGGAAATAGCTGATAGACTGAGGTAAAACATCTGTAGGCGTGCCCATCCAGCCGAGAATAATCGGTGTCAAAGCAACGCCCAAAACTGTCAGAACAACGCCCACAACCAGGCCAAACGCAATGGCGGTATGAATAGCTTTTCGCATAGACTCGTATTGCTTAGCGCCAAAGTATCGGGCGATAATTACACCTGCGCCCATAGATAGTCCCTGAAAAAAACTGACCATCATAAAGATGAGACTACCGGAGGAGCTGACAGCCGCCAGAGCATCGTCGCCGATATAGTAGCCGACGCACCAGGCGTCAAAGGCATTATATAGTTGTTGGAACACATTTCCCAACAGGACTGGCAGGGCAAACAGCAGCATACCCTTCCAAATTGAGCCCTCAGTTAGGGAAAGTTGTTTAGAATGCAACATATTAAAGCTCCAAATTCGGTAATTCCTTAAAATCAAAAATGTAATAATCGGTGGCGGCTTTCATCTGCTCTACGTAATCCTTGGAGGATTCGTCATAAACGCCGCATACCCGCATACCGGCTTTCTTTGCGGTCATATCCGCACTCAGATTGTCGTCCAAAAACAGAACCTTCTCCACAGTGGTCTGCATTCTTTCTGCTGCCATCACATAGATATTGGGGTCTGCTTTGGTTGTGCTAAAATCGTCGCAGGACCAAATGTTGTCAAACAGGTCCCACATTCCCAAGCGCTTCAGACAAGCGTCCAAAGTGATATGGGGGCTGGCAGTCAGAACGTTCAGACTGTTGCCTTCTTTTTTTAGTTCCTGCAACACAGGGATTACATTTTCTTTTGCAGGAATGGTGTGGAAATAGGCATCTAAGAAATATTCCTGCATAAGCCCAATCAGCTGATCCTTGGGCATTTTCAGACCCATTTCGTTTAGGAAATACTCTGCAGTGCCGTTAAGACCAAGCGGTGTGATGGTCTTAATGATGTCAGCAGGATAAGAAATGTCATTCTCATCCAAAATGCGGAGCATAGAGGAAATAAAGGTTGGCATGGAGTCTACCAGCGTGCCGTCAAAATCAAATAAATAATGCATTATTTACAGCTCCTCCAAGTAATAAGCCCGGGTAGTGGCATACGAGCCGTCAGGGGCTGTGACCGTTAGATAGAAATAAGTGTTGGGAACGCCTGCAGCACGGTCCAGCAGGGCACCGATGTCTAATTCTGCTTCGTTCAGCCAGTTATCGCCCTCAGCCACTTTGCGGCGGGAGAAACGGCCGTGACTTTCCAAAGTGATTGTCTGTGCGTCGGAGCAGGTGACCTTTACTTTTCTGCCGTCAACTGCCAAACTGCAAATTTCTGGGCCGCAGGACATATAAAAATCACCCTTTTCCAAGGCTTCGATAACCTTGCCGTAGCTTAATTCTTCTGCGCCCACCATAATCCAGGAAAGACCCAGACCGGCAGCCTTGTGCATATCATCAGCGCCCAAAGGATACAGCTTGTTTCCCAAATTCAGCAGGTCTTTATAAACGCGGGCATTATTCTCGTTGATGCCGGCAATGAAGCACTCACTGTTGCGAATTTCCATTGCCCACAGACCCTTTAGGGGGGCGTAATCCGGATAGCTTTGGCAGGACCAGGTGGGGTGATTATATGCCACCAAAAAACCCATATCGTTAGCTCTGGCAATGAGCTTGTTGACATCCTCCGGATTGCACTGCAGGTCCATTTTCTCGCACTGCATTTTTTCTACATAATCTGCAGCAGGGGAGACATCGTAAGTAGAGCAAACAGGAAAATACACAGTATCCGGCTTTTTTGCAATTAAATTCAGGTGATAAGTCTGCGCGGCAAAAGGTGCGCCCTGCTGCGCGGTAATATCCGCTTCAGCGCCTGTCAGCATCAGAAAATCCGGCTCGTTCATATAAGAGTGGTCCACAGCAATGTTGTGGTCAGTAAGCGCCAAAATCTGATAGCCCTTATCCTTGTAAGCCTGCTTTACCTCATCCGGAGTAAGCTTACCGTCGGAGATGGTGCTGTGTGTATGCAGGTTGGCTTTGTAAAATTTTGTCTGCGGCAAAAGATACTTCATAACGCAAAAAATCCTTTCGTAGTTTTATTTCTAAAATTATAACATTGCCCCATTTCGAAGTCAACAAACAGAATTTCTAAAAGTTGATTTCAGGATAAATGTACAGTATAATTATTATGGAAGAAGGTGTCCGTTATGGAATGTACGCAAATATTCGAAATTATTGACCAAATGCAAGCGCGTTATTGCGATCTTTGGGAAGATGTCTGCAATATGGAAAGTCCCACGAACCGTAAAGATTTAGTGGATGCTGTTGGAAACGTTTTTGTCGATATAGCTAACCGGTTTGGATGGAAAGTGGACATTTATCCCCACGAAAAAGTGGGCGATGTCATTTGCATTACCCTCAACCCTGAGTCCAAAGAAAGACCGATTGTCTTTTCAGGACATATCGATACGGTGCATGCCATTGGCTTTTTCGGAACACCTGCCGTGCGTCGGGATGATGAATGCATTTACGGACCGGGCGTTACTGACTGCAAAGGCGGCGTAGTTGCCTCGATGATGGCAATGGAAGCGCTGATGCGTTGCGGATTTCAGAAACGTCCTGTTAAATTGATTATTCAGACAGACGAAGAGACCAGCAGTAAAGCCAGCGAACTGCAAACCATAGGTTTTATGACGGATGCGGCAAAGGACGCAATTGCTTTTTTGAACACCGAGCTTTCCTATGGCAACTCTGCGGCAGTGGCATTAAAGGGCATCTATCGCGGTCGTTTTATTGTTACCGGAATGGCGGCTCACTCATCAAGCTGCGTCGATGGTGCAAATGCTGTTTGCGAGGCGGCCCATAAGATTATAAAGCTTGAGACACTAAAGGACCGCGATGGTTTGACCTGTAATTGCGGTGTAATTCAAGGCGGAACGACCCCAAATTCCGTGGCAGCAAAATGCGAGTTTACTGTAGATATTCGTTATGCAAATCCTGAGCAATATAAGATTGCAACCGAATTTTGCCAGAAAATTGCAAATGAAAATACCATTGAGGGCTGTTCCTGCCGTTTTGAAATCATCAGTGAGCGCCCTGCACTTCCTTTGACGGAGGAAAATACGGCGCTGCTTGACAAGATGAATGCTATCTATGCTGAGTATGGTTTGCCAATTTTGGAGGGCCGCACCTTCTTGATTGGCTCCGATGCGGCATTTATGGCACAGGCCGGTATCACATCTATTGATTGCCTTGGCGTAGAAGGTGGCAATATCCATTCCATAAATGAATTTGCCTACTTAAAATCTCTTGCCCAGTGTGCAAAGCGGCTTGCAGTGGTAGCATTGCGTATCTAATAAATTCATAAAAAAACGTCGGGGCGTAAAAGGACGCACCGGCGGTTTTGGCGGTTGTCGCATTCGGGGAGAATGACCGCCTGCATATAGAATAACCTGCTAAGGACACAGATAAAAGTAAATTCTGTCGAAGAGATTATTTTACTTGTGAATTGCAAAAAAGGGTGATATAATGTATGGTATCAAACTATGTACTGAAGGTGTTTCTATGACAAAAATTGATATTTTTTCCGGTTTTTTAGGAGCAGGCAAAACAACTCTGATTAAAAAGTTGATAAGTGAGAGCTATGCCGGCCAAAAGCTGGTGCTGATTGAAAACGAGTTTGGCGAAATCGGCATTGACGGCGGCTTTTTGAAGGATGCCGGTGTGAACATTACGGAGATGAACTCCGGCTGCATTTGCTGCAGCCTGGTGGGCGATTTCGGCAAGGCACTGACACAGGTGATTGCAGAATATAACCCCGACAGAATTTTGATTGAGCCTTCCGGTGTTGGCAAGCTTTCTGATGTGGTTGCCGCAGTGGATAAGGTCACAAACGCAGAGGTTACCTTGGGTTACAAGGTGGCAGTTGTGGATGCAGGCAAAGTAAAAATCTATATGAAGAACTTTGGCGAGTTCTATAACAATCAGATTGAAACCGCATCCACCATCATCTTGTCCCGTACTGCCAATATCTCTCAGGAGAAGTTAGACAAGGCAGTGGCAATGCTGCGGGAGCACAATGGCAGTGCCACCATTATCACAACACCCTGGGAGGAGCTTACCGGCGCGCAGATTATGAAGGCACTGGAAGGCAAAGCTACCTTGGAGGCAGCTATGGCAGAGTTGGAGCAGGAGCATCGTCATCATCACGGTGAACATTGTTGCTGCGGTCACGACCATGAGCACCACGAGCATCACCACCACGAGCACCACCACCACGATGAGGAGCACTGCAGCTGCGGTCACGATCACGGCCACCACGAGCATCACCACCACGATGAGGAGCACTGCTGCTGCGGTCATGACCATGAGCACCACGAGCATCACCACCACGAGGAAGAGCACTGCTGCTGCGGTCACGACCATGACCACCACGAGCATCACCACCACGAGCATCACCACCACGAGCATCACCACCACGATGAGGAGCATTGCTGCTGCGGTCACGACCACGGCCATCACGAGCATCACCACCACGCCGACGAGGTGTTTACCTCTTGGGGTGTGGAAACTTCCCGCAAGTTTACCGTTGCGGAAATTGAAGCCGCACTTCGCAAATTTGACAGCCGTGAATATGGCTTTGTGTTGCGCGCCAAGGGTATTGTGGCAGATGCAACCGGCGGCTGGATTCATTTTGACTATGTGCCCGGTGAGAGCAATGTGCGCAACGGCTGTGCGGAAATTACCGGCAAGCTGTGTGTGATCGGCTCTGATTTGGACCAGCACGAAATTGCAGAATTGTTTGGAGTATAATTGTTATGCAAATCCCTGTATATGCCTTTACCGGT
>JAZRHG010000069.1:0-7497 GCA_045644625.1 Faecousia sp. | reverse complement strand
GAACTTACCGGCAGCCCAGGCAGTCAGAACAGACATACCGGAAGCGTCGGAGATAACCAGGTTGACAGGTGCAGCGGAGCGCTCCATTTCGCCGGAAACCAGGAAGTAGGTCAGAGCGAAGTCAACGGTCAGTGCAACAGGTGCATTCTCATCAGCGCCGTTCAGGGGGTACAGCTTTGCTTCCACCTTCATGGGCTTCTGGGGGTCAGTGTAGATGTTCTGACGCAGGCCGTACAGAGGCAGAGCCTGTGCGTAGGTCATACCGGCCATCACGATGATGGATGCGTACTTCTCGGTAAACAGTGATGCAAAAGCGGTCTCCAGACGAGCATCGCCCTTGGCAATCTTAGCCAGGTTCACAATGGAGGGATAACCGAAGGTACGGTCGCCGTCCTTGATAGCAGTACGACGAACCAGGACAGCATTTGCCAAAGTCTCCTTGGCAGTCTTAGCAGTCACGTCAACCACTAAGTTCTTGTTGCCCTTGCCTTCCAAAGCCTTTACGGTGTCGTACAGGTCAGAAATGTTCTCAGCCCAAACGCCCAGGGTCACGCCCTTAGCGGTAGCCAGCTCGTTCATAGCCTCCCAGTTAGAAGGAGTAGCGCCGTCCAGGATAACGTCGGTGCCGCAAACTTCCAGAGCAGCCTTAGCGCACTCTACATCCCAGCACACCAGCACTAAGCTGCGGCCGGTAGCAGCAGCCTTCTTAACGAGATTTGCGTAAGCAGCGGGGTCATTGGTGCAGTTGGAAACCTGAATGAACTCCACGTACATTCTCTCGCCGATACGCTCGTAGTCAATCTTCATAGCGTCAGCCAGCTTTGCGTCCACAGTAGCCTCGTCCATGCAGGTGCAAACGGACACGGCGTACAGGTTCTTGTTGACCAAAGTCTTCTCGTGACGGAACAGAACGGTTTCACCGCCCAGCTTGTGCTCGCCCACGGTCACAGACTTCATGGGAGGCGCAGTCTGCTCGTTGAGCATTGCCTTAGCCTCGTCGGAGAAGTGGGGGCACTTGTCGATGGAAACAGCGCCCTGTGCAACCTTCATACAGAAAGCCATACAGGTGGGGCTGCCACACTCTTTACAGTTTGTCTTGGGGGACATCTTAAAGATGTCAAGACCTTTCAAAGCCATTTTTATGTACCTCCCTTTCTTATACTAAAGCAGTGATGAACTGCTTGATGGTTGCGATGGTTGCGGGGTGACGCAGCACAACTGCATCAGCACCACCGGTCAGGTCGGCAGCGGCGGTGGAGATTTCCATGCCGATTGCGCGCTCCTCGCGGCAGCCCCAAGCGGGCTCGTCTTCAGCGGATGCGGTGGACTCCTTCACGCCGTAGGTATCCAGCGCGACGGTAGCCAAAATGGGCATCTGCAGGTCAGCATCGGACTGTGCCAGAGCTGCCAGACGGATACGGTCGAAGGTGGAAGCGGCGTACTCGTAGCCGTAACCAACAGCAGCAGTACCGATGTCCATTACGATGGCATCAGCAGGCACGTTTGCGTCCTTCTTCAGCATAATGTTCAGCTGCTTAGCTAAGTTGATGTCGTCAGCAGTTTCTGCGCCGACCTTCTGACCGGAAGCCAGAGCAACGGAAGCGCGCACATTCTTGCAGTTTTCCTGCTTAGCAGACATACACAGGATGTTCTTGCCGCGCAGTGCGTCAGCGATGGCGCCCAGCAGCTCTGCATCCTTCTCCAAATTCTTGCAGCCAACCACCACGATGGGCTTGGTGACAACCTCGGCAACAGCCTGCGCATCAGCCACGCACTCAGCGGTGGGGCGGTTTGCGCCGTTGGGGTCAGCGGACTCAAAGTGCAGGCAGATGAAGTCAACGCCTTCCACAGCCTCAGCCTTCTTTGCGCGCTCAGCCATAGTGGTGCAGCCTGCGTACAGCTCGACTAAACCGGGCAGATCCCAGTTTTCCATAGCATCGGAAACCTCGATGCCGATCTTCGGTGCGTTCTCGATGGCACCGTCGAAGGTGTAGAACGGCAGAACGTTCTGACCGCCAATGACGATGGCATTGTCACCGGTGCCCAGAGTCACAGCATTGATCTTGCCGCTGTAAGCTCCGGTCTTAGGTACAAAAGACATAGTTTTTTCCTCCTAAAAAGATATTTATTATAAATTTAATTATAAACCTCGTAGGGGACGGGTCTCCCGTCCCGCCAATTGACAGCTGACAGTTGTCAGTTGTCAATTATGGTATCGGCTTCGCCGATGATTTAAATAAGTGCCGGAGGCACACCACAATTGTCAATTGTCCATTGTCAATTGTCAATTACTATTAAATTCCCAGCTTCCGCTGTCATTGCGAGGCTGACAAAGTCAGCCGTGGCAATCTCAAAGTCAGATCCCCAGTTTCCCAAGAATTTCCTTCAGCGCGACCTTGACAGGATTACTCTCCGGCAGCTTGGCTGACGGCTCGCCTGCGCAGTCGCTGTCGTAAACGCCCTCGTCCTGGGGCAGCACGCCAAAGAGGGTTAAGCCCTGCTTTTCGATCTCCTCCAAAACGCCGGGGTTGAGTTCTCCATTCGGCGCCCGGTTGACAATCAGGCCCATCACACCGGGCTTCAGCTCCATCTCCTGGATGGTTTCTGCCACTCTTGCCGCCGCCTGAATGCCCCGGCGGGAGCAGTCGGAAATCAGCAGCATCACATCCACGTGGGGCAGCGTTCCTCTTGCCACATGCTCCAGACCCGCCTCGTTGTCAATGACAACATGAGAGTAGTTCTTGGCGTACTTGTCAACCAGTGTTTTCAGCACACCGTTGACGTAGCAGTAGCAGCCCTTGCCTTGGGTTCTGCCCATAATGAGCATATCATATTCGTCCTCTTCAATGAGGGCGGAATTGAACTTCACTTCGGCATATTCTGCCTTGGTCATTCCGCTGGGAATGGTGCCTTTCAGCTCCGCCTGGGCCATCTCCTCGCGAATTTGTCCCAGTGTGGTCTCAATTTCCACGCCCAGCACTTCGTTTAAGTTGGCGTTGGCATCGGCATCCACGACCAGCACCGGGTCGGGATACTTTTTACATAAATAATCAATCAGCATGCCGCAGGTGGTGGTTTTGCCCACGCCGCCCTTACCGGCAACTGCAATGGTCTTCATAAACCTAAATCTCTCCTTCCTGGAAAGGGCATACTCGTCCCATAGTCATACAACGTTAGTTTACCACACAATTCCCCCAATTTCAACCCATAAAAATAAAAAAATCGGTGGGAAATCCCACCGATTTTTAATTGACAACGGACAATTATGATACGCCCCCTAAAGCCTCCCTATGATGAGGGCTGTGCACCGCGCAGCGAATCAAAAAGGCAATGCTTGCCGGGGGCAAGCATACCTCCACGAATAATTGGCAAAAATCTTTGATTTTTGACGGAGGGAGAGAATAATTGTCAATTGTCAACTGTCCATTGTCAATTAGATAAGACCCAGAAGGCCTGCTTCCTTGGCAATATATGCCACATCGTCAAACTTGTTGAGGGCATACAGATGAATGCCGTTGATACCGCAAGCGCGGTACTCGTCAATCTGACGGATGGTGTACTCGATACCCGCCTTCTTAAAGTCAGCCTTCTTCTGCTCAGCTTGGGCATCGAAGGGCTCCTTGTCGAAGGGATTGGGGAAAATCCAGTGCTTGGAGATAATCTCGCTCAGCTCGCGAGGCATCACGCAGGCATTTCTCGAAAGCGCCATATTGATGGTGGCAGCCTGGTCCAAAATGGGCATAATACCCACATCCACCGGCATCCAGATACCGGCAGCGCGGATAGCATCCAGCCAGTAGCGGAAAGCATCCATATCCCAGCACAGCTGAGTCATAATATAGTCTGCGCCGTTATCCTGCTTTTGCTTGAGGAAAGCGATGTCCGCCTCCAAAGAGCGGCACTGAATGTGACCCTCGGGAGAACCGGCAACTGCAATGCAGAACTTGTCGCCAAACTCCTGACGAGCAAATTTCACCAATTCGGTGGCATAGTGCAAATCGCCGCCTGTACCGGTCCAGCCAAAGGGCAGGTCGCCGCGCAGTGCCAGCATATGGTTGATGCCGTGGTCCAAGTAGGTCTGCAGCTGCTCACGGATACCCTCCTTGGTGTTGCCAATGCAGGTAAAGTGGGTCACGCCGGCACACTTGCCGTCAGCCACAATCTTGTCCAGCACTTCTAAGTTCTTACCCACGTTGGTACCGCCTGCGCCGTAGGTGCAGGAAATGTAGTCGGGGTTTAAGGTGTAGAGCTGCTCCAGCACGCCGCCTTTGCCGCAAAGCTTTTCCATACCCACGTCAGTCTTGGGGGGAAACACCTCAAAGGAGAACGCATTGCGCTGCTCCATAATTTCTGCCATTGTCATAATCTTTTTTCTCCTTTTGAAAAATCTGTATAGTTACCCAAATTTTCACACATACATCCTACCACACATTTCTTCCGTTTGCAACCACAAAAATTCACAAAGCGACCAATTCCGCTTTTTTCAATTGACAATTGACAGTTGACAATTGTCAATTATGCTATTTGCTCCGCAAAGCCTCCCTATGATGAGGGAGGTGCCCCGCAGGGGCGGAGGGAGAGAATAATTCTCAATTAAAACTTCCGTTGTATCACCCCGCTGCCGGTTTCCCAATCAACGCCCAAATCATCCAAATACTGCTGTTCCGAGCCGCAGCCGTGGCTCACCGCCCACGCCCCCGCGTCCGTACCTAAGGCAACCAAACCGCCCATTTTGGAAAACGCCTGCAGCCGCTCGGCAAAATCCTCAAAAATGGCGCAAACTGCTTTTTCGTCAAACCGCCCTTTTCCCCGAAGATTGCCAACTGTGGACACTGTGGGACACCAAACCGCGCCCCGTTCCCGCATCGCCGCCAAAGCCTCTTCGTCAGCATAGGCCCCGTGCTCAATGCTGTCTGCCCCCGCTTGGGCGCAGGCAGTGATTGCCTCCGCGCCGTTGCAGTGGACCATCACGGAAAGCCCTTCTTCTTTGGCAATGTGCACTGTCTCCAAAATCTCTTTCTTTGCCAAAGGTTCTTCCGTCAGCACGCCGTATCTGTCAAAGTCCATAAGCCCGGACACCATCATCTTGCAAAAATCCGCCCCTTGGGCTTTTTGCATGGTAACCAGCCGGTGAAAATCCTTCAAATTCTCCCACTGCAAGCCAATAAACCCGCCGTAATGCCCCATTTTCGATAGGGGCGCCAGGGGCGTGCGATAGGTGATGCCAAACCGCTTCGCCACCTCTCTGGCATACGCGCCCACGCCCCACTTATCCCCGCCGTCACGAAGATAGGTGTAGCCCTTTTCGGCATACATCGCAACCGTCTTTTGAACATAGTCCTTGTCCACCCCGGCGCAATGCCTTCCAATTGCCGCCTTCCAGTCTACCCCATCCAGCAACATATGCATATGACAGTCAATCATTTTACCACGCCCTCTTTCTGCACCCATTTTATCACAGAAATTGAAAATTGACAATTGACAGTTGACAATTGTGGTGTCGGCGTAGCCGACAGATTTAAATAGTCGCCAGAGGCGACACAATAATTGTCAATTGACCATTGTCCATTGTCAATTGTAAATTGTCTTTGCGATTTTCTCCAGCACCTGCCCCTTCCGCCGGTAGATGCTGGACTGTTCCACCTCCAGTATTTCGCACAGCCGCTGCACATTCCCCCGTTCGGGACTGACCAGCAAAAATTCCGCCACCAGCCGTTCCTCCGGATTTAGCTCCTGCAGCGCATTTTCCAAAATTTCCAGTTCTTTTCGCAGCCGCGTAATCTGCTGCCGCAGCTGCGCCATATTCTGCAGCCGACCCGCCACCTCTTCCCGACCCTCCATAAATCCTCCCGCCTGTCATTGCGAGGGCGGCTTTGCCGCCCGTGGCAATCTCAATTCCATTCCGTCCGCATCGCTCCCAATTGTCCATTGTCAATTGATAAAAATGTCTTCTTTCGTCTTCAGCCAGTTCCGTTTCTGCTTGCACGGCAGCATACACAAATCCTTAGGACACAGGCATTTTTCGCAAGGGTCATTGTTTAGATAGCTATGTACTCTGTGGGGCAGCGCATAGGTAATGCCCCCAATATTCACCCCCTCTTTTTGGGTAGGCTGCTTTTCCCGCTGGAGCCTGGTCTGCAGCCGCATCCGGTCCCAGCGGGACACAAACCAGTTCCGCCACACCTGGCATTCTTTATTTTCACACCCCCGGGGATTTTTCACCCGTGTGCATCTTAAACAAGGACTGTTATTCATACATTCACCCTCCTGTCTTCATTCCACCATTTGAGAATGGTCTCATAATGATTTCTGATTTTACACTGATTTTTTAAGATATAATCTGCAAGCCTTTCCACATAGTAGTCAAAACTATCCAGCCCCAACTGCTCTAAAAGGTCTGCCACCTGCTCCTGCGTCAGCAGCACAACCCCCTTGCCCAATTTCCCATTCATAAATTCTAAAGCGTTCTGTTTTTCGGGGGGGAGCGTCCAATCGTCGGTTTCCTCCCGGAAACCGGCATCATCTGCTCTCTTCTGTTTTCTTTTATTCTTTTCTATTTTCTTTTCTTCTTTTTTATTCTCCTCTATTCTCTTCTGGGACTCCAAACGGACTCCACACTCCTTCATCTTCTCTTCCTTAATTTGCAATAGGTTTTTGCATCCCGGAGTCCGCTTTGTGGTATATTCCCGCAAATTATTGATGTATAATTTTTTTGCAATTTCCGTGTGCCGTGGCAATTGTAGCCGGTCTGTTTTCCAGTAGTTTGCCATTCGCCAGTGGGTCAGCACCACGATGCCGTCAAAGTCCAATAAAAACCCCGCGTCAATCAGCGCTTGCAAATCCTTATA
This sequence comes from Faecousia sp., assembly GCA_045644625.1. Classification (GTDB taxonomy): domain Bacteria; phylum Bacillota; class Clostridia; order Oscillospirales; family Oscillospiraceae; genus Faecousia. The sequence continues at coordinate 649 of JAZRHG010000069.1, read as the reverse complement.
AGGTCTGCGCAGCTGCCTTGTAATCAGGCGAGGGCCGTTGACGAACCCGTCATCATCGGCCTGCATCCCCAAGTGAAAATATGACGCCTGCGCCCCTATGGATAAGTCCAGAAATTTGTCACTTTCTACTACAAGCCTATGAAACATTCTCCTGTCCGCCACATTTCCCCTCCTTTCTTTAATTGACAGTTGACAGTTGTCAGTTGACAATTATGGTATCGGCTTCGCCGATGATTAAAATCCGTGCCGAAGGCACACATCAATTGTCAATTGTCAATTGTCAATTGTCCATTGTCCATTGTCCATTGTCCATTTTCCCTGCATTTGCGACAAACCGGCGCACCCTGTTCATACACCTCCATCCCGCATTCTTCGCACCACCCCCAGGGCGGCAGCGCCTGCAAATCCCCGCAGAAAAGCCGTGGCATCTGCAATAATGTCCGCTTTTTCGTACCGTAATCCTGATAAGTTATACGCACCACCTCCAAATCAATTGACAGTTGACAGTTGTCAGTTGACAATTATGCTATTTGCTCCGCAAATGATTTAATAACCTCCGCCCCCCGTCATTCCGACCAAGCACAGCGCGTGGAGGAATCTTCGCACCATCATAATGCGTAGATCCCTCGACTTCGCTCGGGATGACATA
>JAZRHG010000068.1:0-7509 GCA_045644625.1 Faecousia sp. | reverse complement strand
GTCAGCAGGTCACCGATTTGCTGGAAAAAGGCAAGATGGAGACCACCTTCTATCGTGCTAAGGAAGTACAGCCTGTGGTGGAGAAGATGATCACCCTGGGCAAGAAGGGCAACCTGGCTGCTTACCGCAGAGCTATGGCTTTTATTACCAAGGAAGACGTGGTACAGAAGCTGTTCAAGGAAATCGCTCCCAAGTACGCTGACCGTAACGGCGGCTACACAAGAGTGACCCGTACCGGCGCACGCCGCGGTGATGCTGCTGAAATGGCAGTCATCGAGCTGGTGTAATCCGGGCAATACAATCTATCAAAAGAGCGCACTGCACACGCAGTGTGCTCTTTTTATATAATTGACAATTGACAATGGACAGTTGACAATTATGGTATTTGCTCCGCAAATGTTTTTATAATCTCCGCCCTTCCTGTCACCCCGAGCGTAGCCGAGGGGTCTTGGCACCATCATAGTGCGTAGATTTCTCGACTCAAATCAATGTATGATTGCCCCCGGCAATCATTGTTATTTTAGATTCGCTGCGCGGAGCGCCACTCGAAATGACAAATACGGTAGATTATTCCAATCCGTCGGCCCTGCCGACACATTCATGTTGCATTATGCATTATGCATTTTAAGCTCCCGTTTCATTCGTATTGCGAGGCTGACACTTTGACGATGTGGCAATCTGCTTTCAATAACAAATAATGTCAACGTAGCAGAAACGTTTGTTTTCGACACCTGTACGGAATTGTTGTTGCGCCCCAATGGTTTTTTCTGCTATTTTATAAAAAATCTGTATATTATGTATAAAAAGTTTACAAAATGTCACAATTTATTTGACAAAATACACAAAAAATACCGGTTATTTTTGTACAGTAAGGCAATTGAAAAAATACATAAAATAAGGTATCATTAGCATATCCGGAAGGCATGCAAAGACCAGTATTTGCCTCTGGAGAATAAATCGGGTTGAATGTATCAAGATACTTCGACACCTAAAATTAGGAGGCAAGACTTATGAAGAGACTTATTGCATTGTTATTGGTTGCCGTTATGGCTATCGGCCTGGTTGCTTGCGCACCCGCTGCTCAAGGCGGCAACGATGCTCCTCAGACCACCGCTGCTGCTGGCGGCGAAGAGACTCCCGCAGAGGGCCTGAAGGTTGCTATCTCTGTTGCTGAGTACAACGAGTGGAACAAGCTGTATGAGCTGGTCATCAAGGAAAAGTGCGAAGAGTGGGGCTGGACCTACGAGATCTTTGATGCTAAGCAGGACGTCAACACCCAGATCGACCAGGTTCGTTCTATCATCTCCCAGGGTTTTGACGCAATGACCATTCAGGCTGCCGATATGGCTGCTCTGGCTCCCGCTGTGGGCGAAGCTGCTGACGCAGGTATCATCGTGGTTGACCACTATGGCTTCACCAACGATCAGGTTGCTACCGAGAAGATCTACCAGGTTCTGTTCGGTCAGAAGGAAGCTGGCAAGCTGCAGGCTGAAGAGTACATCAAGGCCGCAGGCGAGACCGGTAAGGTTGCTATCATCGCTGGTTTGACCGGTGCTGACAACGCTATGCAGCGCACCGCAGGTTTCGAAGAAGTTTTGAAGCAATACGAGGGCATCGAGATTGTTGCTACCGAGTACTGTGACTGGGATACCCAGAAGGCACAGACCGCTGCTGAGAACATCCTGACTGCACATCCCGACCTGGCTGCATTCTTGGTTCAGGACGACGGCATGTCCAAGGGCGTTTGGAACGCAATCGAAGCTGCCGGCAAGCAGGACACCTGCAAGATCGCTTCTCAGGGCTTCTATGAGTGGTCCAAGGAGTACATCAAGTCCGACAAGTTTATGTTCACCATCACCTATCCCGCTGGTTTCTTCTCCCGTGACGCAATGGACGTCATCAAGAAGGTAGTTGACAAGCAGGAAGTTGAGCACACCATCTACCTGGGTATGGAACTGGTTACCAAGGAGAACGTGGATACCGCTGCTCACGACTAATTTGTTTGGAACATAATTGAAAAATTATTAACGCATCAGAAAAGCCGGGTGTTCGCACCCGGCTTTTTGAAAAGGGGAGACACGCAGTGACTAATACAACATTTTTTGAAATACGGGGTGTCAGCAAAGAATTCCCCGGTGTAAAAGCGCTGGATAACGTGAGTTTCTCTGTGCAGACAGGAGAAATCCGCGCATTGGTCGGCGAAAACGGCGCCGGCAAATCCACCCTTATGAAGATTCTCAACGGCAACTACAAAAAGGATGCCGGCGAAATTCTCATTGACGGTGAGGTTGTGAACATCACCGACCCGCAAGTGGCGGGCGCTTTGGGCATCACCATTATTTTCCAGGAATTAAACTCCGTGGAAGAGCTGTCCATTGCGGAAAATATTTTTGCCGGTCGGCTGGCTGAAAAAGGAAAGTTAGTCAACTGGAAAGAACTTAATCAGAAGGCACGGGAGCTGTTGCAGCAAATCGGCTTTGACATTGACCCCAGAACGCTGGTGGGAAGTCTCACCGTTGCCGAAAAGCAGATGGTAGAAATTGCCAAGGCGCTCAGCCGCAATTCCCGCATCATCCTGATGGATGAGCCCTCTGCAACCTTAACCCAAAAAGAACTGGACGCCTTGTTTGGGATCATTCGGGATTTGAAGGCAAAGGGCATCGCAGTGATATATATTTCCCACCGTATGGAAGAAATTTTCGAGATTTGCGAAACCGTGACGGTTATGCGTGACGGCCAGATTATCGGCACACGGGATGTGGACAAGGTTTCCTCCAAGGAGCTGGTGGAAATGATGGTCGGCCGTGAGCTGGACAGCGCCTTCCCCAGCCGGAACGTGGAAATCGGCGAGGAAGTTTTGCGTGTGGAAAACCTGTGCCGGAAAGACCGGAAACAGGATGTGAGCTTCAGCCTGCATAAAGGCGAAGTGCTGGGCGTTGCGGGTCTGGTTGGCGCAGGCAGAACAGAGATTATGCGCGCCGTGTTCGGTGTGGACTACATCAACGCCATGAACGTATACATTCACGGCAAAAAAGTGAGAATCAAGACACCTGCCCAGGCGCAGAAGTACGGTGTTGCGTTCCTGACGGAAGACCGGAAATTAGAGGGTTTGACCCTTGACTTTACCGTCAAATCCAACATCGTCTCGGCAAACCTGCCCAAAATCCGCAAGGGCATCTTTACCAACAAGAAGCTGGAAAATGAAATTGCCGATGCCTACATCGAGAAAACGAAAATCAAAACACCCCACCGCAATCAGAAGGTGGGCAACCTGTCCGGCGGTAACCAGCAGAAGGTGGTTGTGAGTAAGTGGCTCAACGCCGCGCCGGAAATTCTCATTATGGATGAGCCTACCCGCGGTATTGACGTGGGCGCCAAGCGGGAAATCTATGAGATTATCAACGAGCTGGTTGCCCAGGGCAAAGCTGTCATTCTCATCTCCTCCGAGCTTCCTGAAGTTTTGGGTATGAGTGACCGCGTCCTGGTTATGAAGGACGATGCCATTGTTGCAACACTCACCGGCGAAGATATCAACGCCGTGGAAGTTATGAAATACGCACTGTGATGCAGATAAGGAGGTTGAGCTATGGATACAAAAATTGCAAAACGCCTGGAGCCACAAGCTGCGGGCGACTGGGTGAAAAATAACACCAATATACTCCTTATGTTCCTGCTGATTATTGTCGGTGCGGTAACATCAGAAAACTTTTTCTCTACAGGTAACCTCTTTAACGTGCTGCGTCAGGTGGCGGTTAACGGTATGCTGGCAGTTGCCTGTACGATGACGCTGCTGGTCAACGGCTTTGACCTGTCCATCGGTCACAATATGGCGCTGTGCGCTGTGCTGTGCATCGGCTTTGAAAAGACCACCGGCAACGGCGCCATCGGCATTGCCGTTGCGCTGGGTGCAGGCGTTTTGATGGGCCTTGTCAACGGTCTACTTATGAAGCTGACCCGTGGCGGCAGTGGCGAAGGCTTTATGATTACCTTAGCCACCGGTATGATGGCGCAGGCACTGGCAAAGTGGTACTGCGACGGTAGTGAAATCATCCGCATCCAAATTCCCGAGGAGCAGGATTGGTTCCGCTTCTTAGGCCAGGGCGACATCGGCGGTTTCCCCATGTGCGCTGTGATTTGGATTGCCATTATGCTGATTTTGCAGGTGATTATTAAGAAAACCACCTTCGGCAGAAAGATGCTGCTCACCGGCGCCAACAAGAAATCTGCATTCCTGGCAGGTATCAATGTAGGTGCTATTAAGGTGATTGCCTACACCGTGGCAGGCCTTTGCTGCGGCATTGCGGCAGTTCTGTACGCAGCCCGCTTCAACAGCGCCTCCGACGGCGCAGGCGTGGGCGGCGACTTCAACGGCGCAGTCATTTCCATCATCGGCGGTAATGCGCTGTATGGAGGACACGGCGGTATGACCCAGGTGTTCATCGGCGCCATTACCTTTGGACTAATCACCAATATTTTGCAGTTGGCAGGTATCAGTACTGCGGTGCAGTACATTATCCAGGGCGCAATTTTGCTGCTGGCCATCAACTTAGACCGGATGAAGAAGAGGTGATGGGTATGACACTAAAAGATAATGCTGTCCGTTTGGGCAAAAAAGCAGTTACGGATTACCGTATTCCTTTATTAACCGTTTTGCTCTTTGTGGTGATGTCCCTCACCAAGGAGCGGTTTGCATCAGCCTATAATATCTACTCCATTGCCGACTCTGTTGCCGGCTACGGTATTGCCGCCATCGGCTTTACCTTCATTTTGCTGGTAGGTCAGCTGGATATTTCCTTTGGCTCGGTCATTGCGCTGACTGCCTGCGTGTTTATGATGATGCTGAAAGCCGAGATGAATTTCTTCTTGGCTTTGGGTGCTGCCTTGGTGCTGGGCTGCATTTGCGGCGCTATCACCGGCTTCTTCGTGGCAAACTTCCGTTTGTCTCCCTTCATCGTGTCTATGACTATGCAGCTGGTGTATAAGGGCATCGCCCTGACCATCACCAAGTCCACCCCCGTGGCAATGCAGCATCCCACCCTGAAGGCAATCTACAGCATGAAGTTCTTCGATATGATTCCCGTCACCTTCTTAGTGTTTATTGCACTGGCGCTGATTGTGGAATTTGTGCTGCGAAAAACCCAGTTTGGCAGAAATCTGTACTTAGTCGGCGGCAACATCCACGCCGCGGACAACCTGGGTATGAAATCCAGCCGCTATGTATGGAGTGCTTACATTCTGCAAGGTCTGTTTGCAGCCATTGCCGGTGTGGTGATGATGACCCGTCAGTTCTCCGCCTCCGGTAACCTTGCTCTGCAGGGTCCGTTAAATGTTATCCCCATGGTTATCGTGGGCGGTACGTCTATGGCAGGCGGTAAGGGCGGCGCAATCAAGACCATTTGGGGCGTGCTGCTGATGAACATTGTGTTCAACGCAATGAATATGTTCTCCATTCCCGCACCCCTGCAGCCCTTCGTCAAGGGCCTGATTTTGTGCGTGGTTATCGTCAGCGATAAGTATATGGAACGCCGTCACGAGAAGGTGTAATGGGAGGTAATTATGAATATTTTAGCAATTGGTGCCCATCCCGACGATGTGGAGACCATGTGCGCCGGCACATTGGCAAAGTATGCTGCCCAGGGTCATAAGATTTTTATGGCAACTGCCACCAGCGGCAACATTGGCTCTGCCCGCCATTCTATGGAGGAAATTGCCAAGATTCGCAAGCAGGAGGCAGCCAACTCTGCCGCCATTATCGGCGCAGAGTATATCTGCTTAGACTACGATGATGAGATGTTCTACGAGACCAAAGAGGTCCGTCTGGCATTTATCAATTTAGTGCGCCACTGCAAGGCAGACGTGATTTTCACCCACAACCCGGAGGACTACAACCCCGACCACGAGCTGACCAGTAAAATCATCAGCGACATCGCGGTGATGATCCCCATCGCCCACCTGAAAACCGAGGAAGAACCCTACGATGTGATTCCTTCTATCTGGTACTGGGAGCCGGTGGCGGGCATGAATTTCCAGCCCACCGACTATGTGGACATCACGGATTTCTATGAAACCAAGAAGAAAATGCTGGATTGTATGGAAAGCCAAAAGGCGTGGATGAATGACAACTATGCCTCCATGCGCGAGTCGGAAGGCGGCTTCTTTGACACTATTCGCATTATGAATGAGTTCCGCGGTATGCAGGCCGGCTGCAAGTATGCAGAGGGCTTCCGCCGCGCTTTGGACGGTTTCCGCACCCGTATGACCGAGCGTGTTCTGCCCTAAAACCCTATAAAGCCAACGCCGCAGAAGGTAGCTTCTGCGGCGTTGTTTTTGCGTTGAAAACAAGTGTTTTCGGCACATTTAACAGTTTTTGCGAATTTGACAAAAAAAGCATTGAAATTCATTCTTCTTTCGTGTATAATGACTTTAATGTGGCAAATGCCACCAATTGACCATAGGAAGGGAACACGCCCTTCCCGAAAGGAGAACAAAACATATGTACACAGCTAATTCTATTCGTAATATTTGTCTGCTCGGCCACAGCGGCAGCGGTAAGTCTGCGCTGGCAGAGAGCTTACTTTATATGACCGGTGCCATCGACCGTATCGGCAAGAACGCAGACGGCAACACCGTATGCGATTACGATCCGGAAGAAATTCGTCGTAATATTTCCATTTCCACCGCCGTCGTGCCTCTGGAGTACAAGGGCTGCAAGATTAACCTGCTGGACACCCCCGGCGGCTTTGACTTCTCCGGTGCTGTAGTAGAGGCTCTGCGCGCAGCTGATGCAGCAATTTTGGTCTGCTCTGCCAAGGACGGTATCACGGTTGGCTTTGAAAAGGCCTGGAAATACTGTGAGCAGCGGAATATGCCCCGCTTTATCTACATCTCCAAGGTTGACGAGGAAAACTCCGACTATAACGCCACCTTCAACGCCCTGCGTGAAAAGTACGGCAACAAGATTGCCCCTGTGGTTGTGCCCATTTGGGATGAAAACCGCAAGGTCACCGGCATCATCGACGTGCTGAACAAGCGCGCCTACGAGATGCAGAACTTAAAGCGCGTAGAAATCGAAGTCCCCGAAGGCAAGGAAGCGGTCATCACCGAGTTTAATGACGCACTGAAGGAATCCGTTGCCGAAACCAGCGAGGAATTTATGGATAAGTTCTTCGGCGGCGAGGACTTCACCTATGCCGAAATGATTAAGGGTATGCACAAGGGCGTGCTGGACCACACCCTGTATCCCGTTCTGTGCGGCTCCGGCGTTACATGTCTCGGCAGCCTGTTGCTGATGGACAACATTATCGACCTGCTCCCCAACCCTGTGGAAGGCAACTATCACCGCGCCACTTTGGCTGACGGCACCACCGAGGAGTTCGTGGTATCTCCCGGCGGCGTTCCCTCTGCCTTCGTTTGGAAGACCGTCTCCGACCAGTACGGCAAGTACTCCTTCATCAAGGTGTTCTCCGGCACCATCACTTCCGACACCACCTTGGTCAACGCCCGCACCGG
>JAZRHG010000067.1:0-6195 GCA_045644625.1 Faecousia sp. | reverse complement strand
GATCGATGTTTATGTCATCTCCTTCGATGCTGCTAAGCGCAAGATTTCTCTGGGCTACAAGACCGCTGAGATGAACCCCTGGAACAAGTTTATGACTGCTTACAGCATTGGTGATGTGGTGGATGCGAAGATTGTCAAGCTGATGACCTTCGGCGCATTTGCTGAAATTCTGCCCGGTGTTGACGGTCTGATTCACATTTCTCAGATTGCCAACAAGCGCATTGAGAAGCCTGAGGACGTTCTGGCTGTCGGTCAGGAAGTTCAGGTCAAGATCACCGATGTTGACGCAGAAAACAAGCGCATCTCCCTGACCATCCGCGCATTGCTGGCTGAGGAAGAGGAAGAAGAAGCTGCTGAGGAAGAAACTGCTGAGGTTGAGGCTGAGGCTGAAGTTGAAGCAGAAGCAGTTGCTGAAGCTGAGTAATTTGCACAGTACATACCGGGGTCGGCATACCGATCCCGGTATTTATCTTATTTGTAAAGGAGCAGAACGATGGTCAAGCATATTGTTGTTTATAAGTTTAAAGAAGATGTCAATCACCAAGAGGCAATTGAAATTATCCGCAATTCTTTGGTGCCGCTGGTAGGCCAAATCCCGGGTCTTACCCATATGGAGGTAAATCTTTGCTTCCAAGGTATGGACTATGCACTTTACTCCGAGTTTGATTGCCGCGAGTCCTTGGAGAAGTATGCAGTTCACCCCTTGCATTTGGCTGCAAAAGATAATTTCTCCCATTTTATTGCCAGCCGTGTTGCTGCAGACTATGAACTGTGAGGTAAATTAGATGAAAGCGATTGTAACGGTAGTCGGTAAGGACAAGGTGGGTATTATTGCCTCTGTGTGTACGCTGCTTGCTTCCTACAATGTAAATGTCTTGGACATCAGCCAGACCATTATGCAGGGCTATTTCACGATGATGATGGCAGTAGATGTATCTGCCAGCGAGGTGAAATTTTCTGAGCTTGCGCAGATTTTGGAAGCCAAGGGCAAAGAGATGCGCCTGTCCATTCGCTTGCAGCGGGAAGATATTTTCGATGCAATGCACCGGATTTGAGGTGTTCTATGCTGAATTTAAAGGACATTTTGTATACCCAGGATATGATCGACAAGCGGCATTTGGATATCCGCACCATCACAATGGGTATATCTCTTTTGGATTGCATTGACCCGGATATCGAGGTTGCTGCCCGCAAAATTTATGACAAGATTACCCGTCGTGCGGAAAAGCTGGTGAAGACCGGTGAGGAAATCGAATGGGAGTTTGGTATTCCCATTGTCAATAAGCGCATTTCCGTGACGCCTATGGCGCTTATCGGCAACCCCTGCACTGCAGATAACTATGTACCCCTCGCCATAGCTATGGACGAGGCGGCAAAGACCTGCGGTGTCAACTTCATCGGCGGTTTTTCTGCCTTGGTGCAAAAGGGCTTTACCAAGGGCGACCTGAATTTGATAAACTCTATTCCGGAGGCGCTTGCCGCTACAGAACGGGTTTGCTCCAGTGTCAATGTTGGCTCTACCAAGGCCGGTATCAATATGGATGCCGTTGCCAAAATGGGTCAGATTATTAAAGAAACCGCCCGCCTGACTGCAGACAAGGACGGGCTTGGTTGTGCCAAGTTGGTGGTATTTGCCAATGCAGTGGAAGATAATCCCTTTATGGCAGGTGCATTCCACGGTGTAGGCGAAGCAGAAACCGTGCTGAATGTAGGTGTTTCCGGACCTGGCGTGGTGCACCACGCATTGCAGTCTGTCAGGGGCAAGCCCTTTGACGAGGTTGCCGAAACCATTAAGAAAACCGCTTACCGGGTTACCCGTATGGGTCAGCTGGTGGGCGTAGAAGCCTCCAAACGGCTGGGTGTGCCCTTTGGTATTGTGGACCTAAGTTTGGCGCCGACTCCTGCTGTGGGCGATAGTGTTGCCCGCATCTTAGAGGAAATGGGATTGGAAGTTTGCGGCACCCACGGCACCACTGCAGCGCTTGCTATGCTCAACGATGCAGTAAAAAAAGGCGGCGTGATGGCATCCAACCACGTGGGCGGTCTGTCCGGTGCATTTATCCCTGTATCCGAGGATGAGGGGATGATTGCTGCAGCTGAGGCAGGCGTGCTGCAGCTGGACAAATTAGAGGCGATGACCTGCGTATGCTCTGTGGGATTGGATATGATTGCTGTCCCCGGAGATACATCTGCATCTACCATTTCTGCCATTATTGCCGACGAAGCGGCAATCGGTATGGTCAACTCCAAGACCACTGCTGTGCGTATCATTCCCGCGCCCGGTAAGGTTGTGGGCGACAGGGTGGAAATGGGCGGTCTTTTAGGAAGCGCGCCGGTAATGCCGGTACATCCGGAAAGCGCGGAAGACTTTATCGCCCGCGGCGGCAGAATTCCCGCACCCCTGCAAAGCTTGAAAAATTAACGAAATAACCCCCACCCGTCAGGGTGGGGGCTTTGTTATGCTTTGGGATTAAGGAGTGTTCCGTTTTCTGCTTGTGTGATTAGATAATCCCGGAAGGCTTCTGTAACAGGATCGGATTTGCAAATCTTGTCCCAACATAGATATATGTTACGGCTGCAGTCATCTTCCAGCGGCACCAAAACAGTATTTTCATTACATAGCTGCTTCCAGGTTTCCGGAAACAGAGATACGCCCTCTCCGGACGCAACCAAATTAAACATGGTTGCAATATCGTGACAGACACAATGAATGCGGGGCGCGAAACCGGCTGCCAAACAACTGCGCTCCACTGCCTTTTGAATTTCGCCCTTTTCATAGATCAGGAAAGGGTCTTCTTTTAACTCGGACAACCGAACAGAGCTCCGGTTTGCCAGCGGGTGAGAACGGGGCAGAGAGGCCATCAGTTTTTCTTTCAATAGCAAATGACGGTTTGCTGTTTTTTCTGCGGGAGGTTCCGAGGTGATCAGCAGGGAAACGGACTGGAACGGGTCTTTGGTGTAATCGTTGATGAGCAACGCGGGGACGGACACGAATTCTACCTGCACCATTGGATTGCTGCGGCGGAATTTCAAAAACTGTTCTGCAATCAAATAGGGAATGGGGTTGGACTGGATGCGGATTGCTCCGTGAAGCTGGCCGTCCAAATCCTGCAATTGCTGTGAAATTTGCTCCCACTTTTTCAAGGTTTCTTTTGCATAATCTAAAAATAGTCTGCCTGCATCTGTGAGAATCATTTGCTTGGGTTGCCGGATAAAAAAAGTGGCGGAAAATTCTTCTTCCAGCTTTTTGATGGTCTGGCTCAATGCAGATTGAGAAACGCATAGGGTTTCTGCAGCCTTGGTAACATTGGCTTGGGTGGCAACCTCAATAAAGTATTTCAGCTGTAGAAATGTCATAGAAATTCTCCATAAGTTTTTTATAATAGTTCCTGTAAGTAATTATATATTTTACTTACGAAAAAGGCAAGCCTATAATGAAGATATCAGGGGTTTGTTTTGTCAAATCACCAAAAATTTAGGAGAGATTTACTATGATTGATCACAAAATTCTTTATTTGAGCGAGGAAGATATCCTGAATATGGATATTCAGTGGCCGGAGATTTTCAAGGCTGTAGAGCGTGCGATGATTGAGCACGGCAACAAGACTGTGGAAAATCCCCCCAAGCCCGGTGTTCACAAGTTTTCCAATTCTTTTATTCACGCAATGCCTGCTTACTTAAAAGAGGCAAACATTATGGGTATCAAATGGGTGGCAGGTTACCCCTCCAACCGGGAAAAGGGTCTGCCCAACATTAATGGCTTGCAGATTATCAATGACCCGGACACCGGTCTGCCGCTCTGCATTATGAATGCCACTTGGACAACCACTGTCCGCACCGCTGCCGTAACCGCCGTATCCGCACCGAAACTGGCAAGAGCCGACAGTGAGGTTATGGGTATCGTTGGCGCCGGTGTGCAGGGCACCATCAATGCAGAAACCCTGTGTATCACCATTCCTTCCATTAAGAAGATTAAGATTTATGATATTATGCCTGCCGCCTGCGAGCGCTTTAAAACGGTCATTGAAGAAAAGACCGGCGTGGAAGTCCAAATCGTAGCTTCTGCCAAGGAAGCGGTTGTTGACAGCGATATCGTGGTCACTGCCACCCAAAAGCTGCCGGAGCCCTTCCTGATGAAGGAGTGGCTGAAGCCCGGCTATTTGGGCATTCCTCTGGATGTCAGCCGTGCATGGAGCATTGAGGCACTGTTTGATGCAGACAAGTTTATCAATGACGATATCGGTCAGGCAAAGCTTTATGCGGCAGATGGCGCATTCCCTGCAGGCATCCCCACACTCTACTGCCACACCGGTGAACTGATGAACGGTGACTTCCCCGGCAGAACCAGCGATGCAGAATCTATTATTCTAATGAATATCGGCTTGGGTATTTACGATATTTCCTTGGGTCACTACATTTATGAAAAGGCCAAGGAAGAAAACCGCGGCGTTTACCTGCCTTTCTGATGAAACAAGAAGTAACGCAAACGAGGGATTTATCCCTGAAGCAACTACTGGTGATGGGCGGCGCATTGTTTTCTATGCACTTTGGCGCATCCTGTATGCTATACCCTGTCAATTGGGGCAAAGACAGCGGAGCATCGGTATTTGTGGCTTACATAGCCATTGTTCTGACTGCCTTAATGCTGCCACTTTTGGCTTATGTGGCACTGGCGCGAGGTAAGGGTAGTTTCTTCACCATCACACAGTCAATTGCGCCCAAGTTTGGTCCAATATTCTGCACCGTCACTGTTTTAGTTATGGGTCCGCTGTATGTGATTCCCCGTATGAGCGCAGCAGCTTGGGATGCCATTGTCCAGCTGACCGGTCTGCCGCTTACCGGATTTTTGCCGATTTTTCTGTTCAACTGCCTATTTTATGCACTGACCTATTGGTTCTTGTCCGGTCGGGATGACACTGTGGACAAGATTGGCAAACTCCTGTTTCCAATCCTGATTATCATTGTTGTGTTTGTGATTGGGAAAGGCTTGATTACGCCAATTTCTGATAAGTGGCAACCGAAAAGCTATCCCCAGTCAGCACTGTCCTACGGACTGCTGCAGGGCTATCAGACAGGTGATTTGCCCGCGGCCTTGATGTTTGGCTTAGTCATCATTCAGGGTCTGCAAAAAGCAGGCATTCCGGAGAATAGGACCAACCGCAATCTGATTTTGGTAGGCATTGTGGGAATGGGGATGCTGGCAATCACTCATTTGGGACATATGCTTGTGGGTGCAAGCACCGGCGGCACCATCGATTTAAGCCTTTCAGCCCTGTACTGCGAAGTGGTTTTGCAGCTTTGGGGAAATGTGGGTGCAATCTTCTTTAATATAGCACTAATATTTGCTGCGCTGACAACTGCGGTTGGTCTGTGCGGCTCTGCCGGTGAGTACTTTACAGAATCGCTGAAAGGCCGTGTTTCTTATAAAACAGTTTCCTTAATAACGGTTTGTATCAGTACATTGGTTGCCAGCATAGGACTTAACAATATTGTTACCTTTGTAGGTCCTTTGCTGGATGCCTGCTATCCGGCTGCAATCGTTGTGGTGCTTTATTATGTGTTTGTGCCCAATCTTCAAAATCAGCGGCTAAAGCTGGGTGCCCGCTTTGCAATGATCGGCGCAGCGATTACTGGTGGCATTGACGTTCTGAGTACGTATAATACACTGCTTGGTATTTATAATCGTATTTTTAACGATTTTTATAAGGCACTTCCGTTTAGCGACTTGCGGCTGACTTGGATCCCGGTAAGCATTGTATGTTTTCTGTTAGGCGCGATCCTATACCGCTCTTAAAAAGAAAACTAATCAACCCATAAAGAAAACCCCCACCTGAATAGGTGGGGGCTTTTATTTGGTCAATTAGTCCTTGTACATCTCAACCAGCTTCAGCAGGTGCTCGTAACGCTCCTTAGCAGCAGCCTCGTTCTTAGCGAACAGGTCGGTTGCGCGCTCGGGGAACTCACGGGTCAGACGGCTGTAGCGAGCCTCGTTCATCAGGAACTCCTGATAGCCATCCTTGGGAGCCTTGCTATCCAGAGTGAACTTGCCGGTCTCCTTGGAAGGATCGAAGCGGAACAGGTTCCAGTAACCGCAGTCAACAGCCTTCTTCATTTCAGCCTGGCAGTTCATCATGCCGCCCTTGATGGAGTGCATCTCACAGGGAGCGTAGCCGATGATCAGGGAAGGACCGTTGT